>JBOGLY010000101.1:0-8687 GCA_050746425.1 Acidobacteriaceae bacterium | reverse complement strand
GCCCAGGCGGCAGGCGTGGAAATTGGACTTCGGTTGGAATTCGACACGGGCCTGCATCGATGCGGACTCACTGCAAATGAAGATTCGATCGCCACTGCCCAAGAAATAATTGCCCTTCCCAACCTTCGGTGGGAAGGTATCTCTCTTTATCCTGGCCACATCATGGGCAACAGGAAGATTCGAGAGCAAGACATCCCACTTGAGAATGCCAAGATAGACCGGCTTTTGGCTCTGCTTGATTCCGCTGATATTCCGTACCCGGTGGTCAGCGGAGGCAACACGCCTGCCGCTTTTCAGAGCCACCAGTTTCATGGTGTTACAGAGATACGGCCTGGAACCTATGCATTCAATGACCGAAATACCGTGGATGCGGAATCCGCAAGCTATTCCGATTGCGCGGCTACCGTTTTCACAACCGTGGTAAGCACCAGCGTCGCTGGCAGGGCAATTATTGATGCGGGCAGTAAAACTCTGTCTGCCGATAGCCTGCTTTCGGGAAACCAAAAGCATTTTGGATACATCCAGGACCATCCCGAATTGATCCTGGATGGCCTGTCGGAAGAACACGGTCACCTGATTGTTCCCGATAATTCCGGTGTGAAGCTAGGAGATCATTTAAGGATCGTCCCAAATCATGTTTGCCCCTGCATCAATCTGCACGACCGTGTCGTTGTTGTTTCTGGAGAGCAAGTTGTCGAACAATGGACAGTCCAAGCCCGCGGAATGATTACTTGATTCGATCTGGATCTTTTATCCATCTTGCCTGCAAGAAAAAGGTTACGGCGAAGTAGCTCTGGATGAAGGCGTGAGTTTGATTGGCCGGGGTGGACCTTATCATCTTGCTGAGACGAAGGAGAAAACAAAGCGATGAACAGAATCGATCTCGATGGCCGCTGCGCCATAATTACCGGTGGTGCTCAGGGAATCGGACGCGCAATCGCTGAAAGACTAATCGCGTCAGGGGCGTCGGTCTCACTTTGGGATGCCGATGAGAGTCTTGGAAAGACTGCGGCCCGCGAACTAAACGGGAAGAGCAAAGTAAATTTCTGCGCGATCAATGTGACGGATACGGACGCGGTTCAACGCGCGGCAGAAACTACAGTAGAGGCGTTTGGGAAAATCGACATTCTCGTGACCAGTGCCGGCATCACCGGCCCCAACACGAAGTGTTGGGAATATCCAATCGACGCATGGCGGCAGGTAATCGATGTCAATCTGAACGGCGTTTTTAATTGCTGCCGGGCGATCATACCCTTTATGTTAGGTCGAAATTATGGACGTATCGTCAACATAGCGTCGGTCGCAGGCAAGGAGGGAAATCCCAATGCGTCTGCATATAGTGCCTCGAAGGCCGGTGTGATAGCACTGACAAAATCCTTGGGGAAAGAACTCGCTCGACATAATATTGCGGTCAACTGCATCACTCCGGCGGCCGTGCGCACACGGTTGTTCGAACAGATGACACAAGAGCACATCGACTACATGCTGACGAAAATTCCCCGGGGCCGGTTTGGGGAAGTGGGGGAGATGGCCGCGATGGTGGCATGGCTGGTTTCGGAAGAGAACTCGTTCACGACTGCGGCTACTTTTGATTTGAGCGGCGGTCGTGCCACCTATTAGGTGGCATCCAACGAGTACGGGGTGATTGTGGAATTCGGGTCGTATCCAAAGTGGGACGATATCTCCAGTGCGGTAGCTTTAACTGTGGAGGCTAATTTCGTAACTCTTTCTTTGGGAATTTGGGACGTTGTGCCAGCCACGCTGATTGCGGAGATTACGGTGCTCGATGAGTCGTAAATCGGAACTCCTATGCATCGAAAACCTATCTCTCCCTCTTCGTCTTCAAATGAGTATCCGAGTTCTCGTACTTTCTTCAACTCGCGAAAGAGCTTGGTTGGGGAGGTTATCGTGTTTCTGTTGTATCTCGTCAAAGAGCGTCCGGTCAATTTTCGGTTCATGTCAGGCTCGGGGCCGAACGCGAGCAGGGCCTTGCCCACCCCGCAACTGTTTGCATCCAGACGCCGTCCGACCCACGTAGCCAAACGCAACATCCCTGGCGCCTCGACCTTCTCGATAATCACCGCCTCGGCCTGCTCGAGGATAGCCATATGCACGGTCAGCTCAGTCTTAATCATCAAATCAAGTAGAAAGGGCCTTGCTCGCTCGCGCAAATCCAGATTTTCCAGGGCGGTGTGGCTCAGGCTGACAAGCTTAAGCCCAAAGTAGTACTTCCCATTTACCCGGTTGTTATTCAGATAGCCCATCATCTCCAATGTCTTTATCAGCAGATGGACCGAGCTTTTTGGTAACACAAGTTTTCTGCTGATATCGGAAAGCGTGAGACCGCGTTGAGATTGGGCGAGCAACTCCAGGATTTTTAGCGCTCTGCTGACTGCTGGAACTGAGTATGCCTTCGGCATGGATGTTGATCCGTATTGCATCCAATACGTTGGACGGAATGGGAGAATACTACCAGATTGTTCTTGATGTTGGAAAGTCCGAAGGTAAGACTTAGTGGGGCATAAAGCCGAAATTGTTTAGGCTGCTTTGAGCATTTGGATAAATACGAAGCGCCACAACCGGTCAGTCCGCTTTGCTGACTTTTTGGGGTGACATAAGCCAGTTCTACCGCGAGACAGTTTCGTCCTTATCGCTAAATTAATCGGAGACAAGATGCGAAATACCATGGAATCAAAAAAACTCCTGGAGAAAAACAAGAAATATATACCCGGTGGTGTTGTGTCCACCAATCGTGCGATTGAACCGGAGATTGCTTTTGCGAAAGGTGAGGGATCCAGGATTTGGGACGTCGACGGCAACGAATACATTGATTATCATGCCGCGTTTGCACCACACTTTTTGGGACACAACGACCCTTATGTGACAGAGGCAGTGATGAGGGTTTTGCGGGACGGCATCAGCCTCTTTGGGTCCGGCACAACGGTGTTGGAAGGACGACTTGCAGAGCTGATCTGTGAACATGTCCCGGCTGTGGAGTCCATTCAACTGATGAACACCGGAAGCGAGGCGACCTATCAGGCGATCCGTCTTGGTCGCGCGGTGACAGGCAGAGACCACATCATCAAAATCCAAGGCAGCTATAACGGCTGGCACAACGATGTCTCATGCAACCTGATGACTCCGTTGAATGAGCTTGGTGCCAGGCGTTCGCCGGGAGAATATCCGTTCCGATCCATGAGCGCCGGGATCCCTCCTGAACACCAGCGGCTTGTGCATAGTATCAATTTTAACGATCTCAGTTCAGTGCGCTATGTATGCGAGCGGTACCCCATTGCTGCGCTGATAACTGAACCTGTCCTACAGAACATCGGCGTAGTAAAGCCGGATCCGGAATACCTGAGCGGACTGCGCGACCTAGCGGACGAATTTGGCTTCGTGCTCATTTTCGATGAAGTGAAGACCGGCTTTCGTCACGCGATCGGTGGCTATGCAAGCATTGCTAACGTCACACCCGATCTGCTCGTCTTCGGCAAGGCCCTCGCCAACGGCTATCCGATTTCGGTCGTGGGCGGCAGAAAAGACATGATGGATCTTTTCGTCGATCCATCAAGCTCCAAGAATGTACTCCTTGCGGGAACATACAACGCGCATCCCGTGCCCACGGCAGCGGCGATCGCAACGATAGAACGCCTCTTGATGAACAATGGCGAAGTCTATCGACACGTTGAGGCCTTGGGCGAAATGATGCAACGGGGTATCGAGGCCATCGTCAGAAAGATGGCGTTGACTGCCATGGTTGCGCGTCAAGGTTCTGCCTTCTGCCTGTACTTTATGGACCATCTTCCCCATGACTGGCACGATCTGGCGGCCCACCATGACTTTAGCTTGGACACGGCGTTCCGCCGAGCGTTGGTTGACCGCGGAATCTATGTATTTCCCCAGGCAACAAAGCAATGCTCTCTCTCCGCCGCGCATAGCAGAGGCGATGTTGAGACAACTCTGTGCCAGATGGAGGGTGCTCTGGCTTTAGCGGTTGAGGCCCACCCGCCTGCCGCCGTCAGTTTGCCTGGGCTGGAATCGTGAACCTCGCGTGCGTTTGGTTTTTGGGAGGGTCTTAACTATGGCACCAAAAAAGACGGGTTCGAATCGGCCTAAATCTGCTGACCACGCTGCGGGTGTTTCGTCCCGTCAAGCTGATCCCCCCTGCATGGCTGGTGTGGTCGGAATGGGGCTGATGGGTACAAGCATCAGCGTGTGTCTTCTTGCCGCGGGGCATCAATTGTGTTGTGTCGACTCCGATCCTGCTAAGGTCCGGACAGCGCGCAAGAGACTTTTCGAACTATTGCAGGACGCTCAGCGTCAAGGGATTGTCACCGTCCCTCCAGATGTCCTCATTCAACGGGTAAAACTTTCCGGTAAGTTTGCCGACCTCCAATCTGCGGACATCGTCATCGAGTCCACGGTGGAAGACCCTGCGGTGAAGCGCCAGGTCATCGGTGAAATCGAGCAGGCGGTTGCCGCCCGTGCGATCATCGGGAGCAACACTTCTGCAATCCCCGTCACCGATCTGCAAAGCAATGCCAAACATCCCGGACGTGTCGTGGGCCTCCACTGGGCCGAGCCTGCTCATATAACCCGGTTCATGGAGATCATTTGCGGGCAGCAGACCACGGCGGCGAACGCCCAGCGCGTTCTGCGTCTCGCGCGAAAATGGGGCAAAGAGCCATCGCTCTTACGGCGGGATATTCGCGGGTTTATCACGAACCGCATTATGTACGCGATGCTCCGCGAGGCGTTTCACCTTGTTGAGTCGGGCTACGCCTCGGTTGCGGACGTGGATCGGTCGTTACGCAACGACCTGGGCTATTGGATCACCTTCGCCGGCCCGTTTCGTTTTATGGACATCACCGGAATTCCGGTCTATGCCGCAGTAATGAAGGATCTTCTACCGGACCTGAGTTGCGCAACAAGGGTGCCGCGTCTCATGGAGAAAGTTGTTCGGTCTGGCGCCCACGGCGTCTCCAATGCGAAAGGCTTCTACCGCTACACGCCAGCGCAAGCCAAACGTTGGGAGAGATTGTTCATGGAATTCAGCTATCAAATTCGTGAACTGGCGGAACGATTTCCAGAGGATGCCGGGGATAAGGACAAGCATAGTAAGAAAAATGAGAAATCCATGCATCGTTCTTCTGAACGTTAAATAGCGCATAGTCTCGACCCGCTCGACTTGGAATAGGTCGTGACGGACCAAAAACCAAAGACTAGACCGGATTGAGGTTGAGAGTTTCTGTCCGGTCATGATCTCTGGAAATGAGCGGAGAAGGCGGGTGGGCCAATTGAATATGAGTCATCTATGTGCACGAGGTATAAATGATATTCGGTAGCGTATGTATCACTTTTGCTGTTCTGATCCTACAGATATGCTGTCTGAAAATGCGAATGGAAAAACACCGACTGTTTTGTTTCTCTGGAATATTTATTTGTGTAGCATTGCTCGGCCCCTCCTTTGCATGTGCTACTGGCACTCATAAAAAAGCAACCGCGACGCCAATCCAGCATCTCGTGGTGATCTTCGGAGAGAATATCTCCTTCGACCATTATTTTGGGACATATCCACATGCGTTGAACCCACCGAACGAGCCGGCATTCCTATCGAAGCCGGATACTCCGACGGTGAATGGATTGACGAACGCGCTGCTACTTCGGAATCCGAATTTTCTAAATGTAAAGGTGAACCACGGCGATGCGGTCAACCCATTCCGGCTGGACAGCTCGCAGGCAGCGACCGCGGATGAAGACCACCAATACACGCCGGAGCAGCGCGCATTCCATGCGGGGCTGATGGATTCCTTCCCAAGGTATACGGGAGCTCCGGGATCTCCCGCAGTCCAAAAGAGACTTGGCAGCAGGGGAGTGAAGAATTCTCCACGGTATGCCTTTCAGACGAAGGGCCTGGTGATGGGTTACTACGATGGTAATACCGTGACAGCGCTGTGGAATTATGCGCAGAGGTATGCGCTGAACGATAACTCCTATGGAACGACATTTGGGCCGTCGACGCTGGGCGCTATCAATTTGATTTCAGGCCAGACGAACGGAGTAACCGACAAGATCAACGCCGGAAATACCGTCATTGCCGGCGGAGGCGGTAGTTTTACCGAGATTTCCGATGCTGATCCCATTGGCGACGTGTGTTCGACGACAACGGGCGCGCAGATACAGTTCAGTGGCAACAACATTGGGGAGATGCTGACAAAACAAGACGTGACCTGGGGATGGTTTCAGGGAGGGTTCGACCTGACAAGGAGGAACTCAAACGGAACTACAGGCTGTTTGAGAAGCACATACTCAAAAATCATCCGTCTGCTGGTTGAAGATTACGATCCACAGCACGAACCTTTTCAATACTACAAAGCGACTGCAAATCCGACCCACGTGCGGCCTGCGTCCATAATGATGATCGGCCATAACGGAGACGCGGCAAATCACCAGTACGACATCGAGGATTTTTTCGCAGCTGTGAAAGCGGGGAATTTCCCCTCCGTAAGCTTTTTGAAAGCCTCCAATTATCAAACTGGACATGCTGGAGAATCCGACCCGCTGGATGAGCAGGCATTCATTGTCCGGGTCATCAACTTTCTGGAGACGCAGCCGGACTGGAAAAGTACGGCGATCATTCTGGCCTACGACGATTCCGACGGATGGTACGACCACCAGATGGGTCCGATTGTGAATCAGTCCACGACGAAGGCGGATGCGCTGAGCGGGCCGGGGGAATGCGGCAATGGCGAAACTGCGCTGCCAGGCCCTCAGACCGCGCATGCGCAGGCACGATGCGGATACGGCCCGCGTTTGCCTTTGCTGATCATCTCTCCTTATGCAAAACGCAACTACGTGGACCACGCACTTACAGACCAGACTTCCGTCATTCGCTTTATTGAAAACAACTGGCTGCATGGGGAGCGGGTTGGGCATGGATCGTTCGACGCGATCGCCGGCCCGCTTACAGGAATGTTCGATTTCCAGCATCCAGACGGCAGGAGATACATCTTAAACGATTCGACGGGCACAGTGATCGAACGGTAGAGCAGGCGCAAGAGATAGTGAGGAGTAATGATTTGATAAGCCGCAGGAGGTTTCTGGAAGGTGCTGGACTGCTGACGACCAACCTGGCTTTGCATCAAACGGTATTTGCCCGATCACCCCTGAAGCTGACCGCTGAAAATGGTTTGGAAATAATCGATCCCGCCACGTTGACACCCTTCATTGATACGCTTCCACTTCCACCCATTGCGAAGAGCCAGGGCATGCGGACAAGCCCTGAGTATCCATCGCGGCAGATTCCGTATTACAGGCTGGCGATGCGAGAGATGTACATGAAAGTGCATCGCGATCTGCCGTCGACGCGGGTTTGGGGATTCGGCAATTGCTCGCCCGGACCAACATTTGAGACGCGAAGCGGTGAAGCTCTGCTGGTCGAGTGGGCAAACGAGTTGCCGGGGAAGCACTTCCTGCCCATCGATTACAACCTACAGGGAGCGGAAAGAGACAAGCCGGAAGTGCGTAGCGTGATCCATCTGCACGGTGGCAGAACTCCGCCAGCCAGCGATGGATATCCCGAGGACTGGTATGTGCCGGGGAAATCGGCGACATATTACTATCCGAACCGGCAGGATGCGACGTTGCTCTTTTATCACGACCACGCGATGGGCATAAATCGGCTGAACATTTATGCAGGCCTTTTGGGATTGTTTGTGATTCGAGATGTGGCGGAAGATGCAGTGAATTTGCCGCGCGGAAAGTACGAAGTGCCACTGGTCATCTGCGACCGCTTTTTGCGTGCCAATGGACAACTGGAGTATCCGGTCTCCGGCATACCCGGCGCGCCATGGGTTCCGGAGGTCTTTGGCAATGCCGTGCTCATAAACGGAAAGCTGCTGCCCTACCTCGATGTGGAGCCCAGGAAATATCGTCTGCGGGTGTTGAATGGATCGAATGCGAGATTTTACCGCTTGTCCTTTGCAGAGGATCTGGAATTTCAAGTGATTGGCTCCGATCAAGGATTACTGGAAGCGCCCGTGGCACGGCAGCGTTTGCAGCTTGCTCCGGCGGAGCGGTCAGATCTGATCGTGGATTTTAGCGGACTTACAGGCAAACAGATAACGCTAATCAGCGATTCACTTAGCCTCATGCAATTTCGTGTAGCGAGCCAGAGCGCGTCGGACAAGAGCTTGCTTCCGAATACGCTGTGCACAGTCCAGCGAATCGACGAGAAGACAGCAATCAAGACCCGGCGGCTGACGCTGGATGAGCATTTGAATCTGGCCGATCAATCAAAGGGGATGCTGCTGAACCAGACGCCGTGGCGGATGCCAGTAACGGAGAACCCCATGATCGACACGACGGAAATATGGGGGTTTGTGAATCTGACAACCGATTCTCATCCCATTCATTTGCATTTAGTGCGGTTTCAAATTCTCGATAGAAGGCCGTTCGATGTGGCTGAGTACCTCGATACTCATATGCTACGGTTCACGGGGGATGCGGTTCCTCCTCTGGCGACGGAGGCAGGGTGGAAGGACACCGCGCGCGCAGACCCTGGAATGGTGACTCGAATCATTGTTCCTTTTGAAGGATTCACCGGTCGATACGTATGGCATTGCCACATTCTGGAACATGAGGATAACGAGATGATGCGTCCGTACGAAATTTTGGCTAGAGAGGGG
>JBOGLY010000100.1:0-8759 GCA_050746425.1 Acidobacteriaceae bacterium | reverse complement strand
GTGATGCTGTCCACGCACGGCCGCACCGACGGCCGCGGTCGCTATACCGTCTATGTTTATCGCCCAGGACGCTATCGGGTCCGCATCATCGCCAACGGCTTCAACATGACGGAGAGCCCCGACGTTCGCGTTTCCATGGGCAAAACTTCCTATGCCGATGTCGCTCTTCAATTCGGCAAATTGCAGCAAAATGTCACCGTGACGGCCAACGGCGTTCCAACACCTGAAACTCAATCCGGCGCTTCGACCACCGTGATCGATCAGGCGATATACCCTTACACGCTCGATATTCAGGACACGCTGCGCTTGGTCAGCGGCCTTCAGTTCACAACCAGCGGTCAGCGCGGCGCGGCCACTTCGCTATTTGAGATGGGCGGCAATTCCAATGAAACCGATGTCCTGCTCGACGGCATTCCTATCGACGACATTGGCGGCGGAGTAAATTTCGCTTACCTCCCCGCGAACGGCATCAGTCAGACGGAAGTCTACCGCGGCCCCGACAGCGCTTTGTATGGCGCAAACGCATCCTCCGGCGTGGTCGCTCTGACCACCACCCGTGGAACCACCGCCAAGCCGCTGCTCAAGTACGCAATCGACGCCGGCAACTTCAGCACCTACCATCAGGAAGCTTCGTTGGGCGGAGTCCGCGATGCGTTCGATTATTTCGGAGACTTCGCTCGTATCGACACTTCCAACAGCTATCCCAACAGCGAATTTCACAACGCTTCTTCCGTTGGCAACCTTGGGTATGCACTCACGCCGCACATCCAACTTCGCGCCACCGCGCATCGCATTTCAGCTTCCACCGGCGAACCGAATGCCATCCTCTTTTATGGAATCCCAGACGTGCAATATCTCAAGGAGCATGATTTGTACGGTAGCGCCACCATCGAAGATCGTCAGACCGACAAGTTGGACCTCACCGCGCAATACGGATTGGTGCGCTTGCGCTTCCTCAATACAGATCCCGCGCCAGTCGGCGTTCTGGTGACGAACCCAAACGCCGTGAACAACTGCGGATTCGACAGCCAAAACAATCCCATCACGCAGGAATACCTTGGCCTGCCGGTAACAATTCTCGGTGCGAACGGTACCAGCGCCTCCGGCCAGGCTTTTTATGCCTGCCCTAACACGACTTATCCAGGAACCAACGGAACGCTGACCAATCAGGATTATTTCTATGGTCAGGGCAGTTACAAAAAAAGCGATAAGCTCACCGCGTTCGCCGCTTTTCGTTATCAGTCGGAACGCGGCTACTCCGCCTACGACTACTTTCCGCAGACCGCCCATCGTGGAAACTACGACACCATCATTCAGGCTTCCGGCAACATGGCGAATCGTCTCTACTATAGCGCCGGTGCGGACCTGCCAAACTATTCCGTCTTCGGATTTCAGCCAACGCCCCATGCAACTGCCGCGTACTATTTCTCAAAGCCAACCGCCGCTGGCCTTTTAAGCGGGACCAAACTTCGCTTCAACTACTCGCAAGGTATTCTGGAGCCGACCATCGCCGAGCAGAATGGCTCCATCTACGATGTGTTGAACTCGCTGCCAAACGGCCAACAACTGATCGCGCAGCACGGAATCACCCAGGTCGGCGCACAGCAAACCAGCACGTATGAAGCAGGCGCGGACCAGCATCTGTTTGGCACTCGCGCACTGCTGCATGGCGGGTATTACCACAACAATTTCACCAACCAGATTGAGTTTGTCGACGCTCCCGCATTGTTGCAGCTAGGCGTTCCCCAGCCTGTCGAGCAGATCATCGCGAACACTTCCTACGGCGCCTACATCAATTCTTTAAGCTTCAATGCCCAGGGTGTCGAAACCAGCGCCGAGTATCGCGTGACCGATCGCTTGTTCGTCCGCGGCGGATACACGCTGCTGAACTCGACCGTGGAGAAATCTTTTTCGAGCGACAATTCCTATCCCTCCTACAATCCCAAATATCCCAACACTCCCATCGGCGCTTACTCGCCGCTGGTCGGTCAGCGCCCTTTCCGACGCGCGCGCCAAAGCGGACACTACACCGTCATCTACGCGCGCAATCGCTGGTATGCGGAAATGACGGGCGTCTTAGTCGGCAGGCGAGACGATAGTACATTTCTTCTCGACGCCAACGGCGGCCCGACGCTGTTATTGCCAAACCATAATCTCGATCCCGCATATCAGCGCCTTGCGTTGACAACTCATCTCCGCATCAACCGGCACATTTCCTCCTACACCGTTTTCGACAACCTGCTGAGCCAGCATCGTCAGGAAGTTCTCGGCTATCCATCGCTGCCCTTTAATTTCCGCACCGGCATGCAGTTCTCCTGGGGAGGCGATATCGCTCGCTGAACCCGTGCCAGCGAGCCGCTCTTTCTGTCATTTCCGAAGGGAATCTACTTAGTCTGGGTGCCCCAGGTCTCGATTTTGAGACCTGGGATTGCCATTCGCGCGCATGGAATCGCTCTCACTTTTCATTCTGCTTTTGTCGTTGCTTTTCTTGCTGCCATTCCCGAAGGGAACCTGCTGTAGCCTAGCCTCCGCGCAACCACGTTGCCGGAAATTCCGTTCATTCCGATTCGCTGACAACGAGCGAGCGCGCCGTCCGCATCTATGCAAAATAGACACGCCTCGCGAACCGGGTGCCTGCCGAGTCACTTCGACTTCCCATATCGAGCAAGGGAACTGCACGACATGCGCGTACATCTCATCAATCCCAGCGACAAATCTTTTGGAATTGGAGTCATCACACCGCGATGGCTCTACGTGCTGGCTGCTGCCACCCCCGCGAAATACGGCGACCCAATCATCGCGGATGAAACTCTGTCCCGGTTCCAGCCGGAAACCATCCAGCCCGGAGATGTGGTCGGCATCGGCATCCATACCAGCAATGCGCTTCGCGGCATGACGCTCGGCCGCATAGCCCGCGAGCGCGGCGCCTACGTTGTGTTTGGCGGCGTCCATGCTAGCCTCTTTCCGCAGGAAGCGATCGACCTGGGCGGCGCCCACGCTGTGGTCACTGGAGATGGCGATCCAATCTGGGGGACGGTAATCTCGGATTTGCTCGCCGGCAACGCGCGCCAAATCTATGAAGGCGGCCGCATCTCAGGCGACCAATTCATCCCGGCCAGGTGGGACCTTGCCCCGCGCGACAAATATATGTGGGCCTCCGTCCAAACCGTCCGCGGATGTCCCAAGCACTGCTCGTTCTGTTCTGTCTGGCGCACTGACGGCCAGAAGCCCCGTCCCCGCTCCACCGACTCCGTGGTCGTGGAAATCGTCGACCTTCGCCGCCGCGGGTTCCGCTTCATCGTATTGGCGGATGACAATTTCTATCCAGTCAGCATGCGGGACCTTCGCCTTGCGGAAAACCAGGGAAACACCGCGCGCGTGCGTGAGCTGCAGGCCATCCGCGCCGAACGTTTCGAACTGATGTCCGATCTTGCCCGGCTTCCGAAAGACATGGTCTTCTTTACGCAGATCACCATGGAAGCCGGCGAAGACCCGGAGTTTCTGGATGCCATGCACAAGGCCCATATCAGCGGAGCTTTAGTCGGCGTGGAATCCGCCACGCCGGAAGGATTGAAGGCGGTGTTCAAAGATTTCAACCTGGTCGGCGATAATCTGGCCAGACGTTTGCAAACCTTCAAACAGCATGGCATTCATGTTCTTGGCTCGTTTATCTTTGGCCTCTCGACTGATCGCGCCGATACGTTTGCCGCTACGGCCGAACTGGCGAAACGCGCGGGTATCAGTTTCGCCCAATTCGTTCTGCTCACTCCGCTACCCGGCACCATAGACTTCGAGCGATGGGAAAAGAGCTTGGGCGCGGACGCGCCAAAAGTGCAGGGAGTTCCAATCACCCGCTATTGGCTGATCCCAGCCGAGGTCAGGCCAAATGTATTCACCCATCATCCCACGCTTTCACCCGAGGAAATCCGCCGGCGCACTCAAGCTGTCTGGGACGACTTCTACAGCATTCCCGCCATCTGGCAGCGGTCCGGTTGTACGCCCAATCTGCGCGCCCGCCTGGCTTTCCTCTTCGTCTCGAAACTGTATCGCCAAATGTATGCCAAAACCGGCATTGCCACTGACAGCGCCCGCCGCCAGAAAGCCAGCCGTGTCGCTCGATGGCTCGCCATTCCGTGCCGTAAGCTGTTTGAGGCCAGGCCCATGCCGGAACTAAAAGTTCCCCGCGCCCACGCGGCCTCACCAAAGCTGCTGCCAATCATGCACTCTTGATTTGCACTTGGCGTCATGAAATTGTTTCACCAATAAAGGTTGTCATCCCGAGCGAAGCCATTGCGAACCGGGGCCCCCCGGCGACAGGCCTTCGTCGCTAGGGTGGGAAGCAATGGCGCAGTCGAGGGGACCTGCATGGCAATCCGCTTTATCGCCCTACGAACGTGGAGCGAATGATATTGCGTTTCGTTGGCAAATCACACTACGTCAATTGTCATTTTTTGACAATGGACCGCGAAACGGTCGATACTAAGAGATGCGGTTGTATCGTCCGTGGGATAGTGTTCCCTTCAAATAGCGCATCCTCCCCGATTGTCTCGCCTGACGATCGGAACGATTCGCCAGATTGATCCGCACATTTCCTTCGTTGTGCCGTCATAGTACTGCCCCAGAAGGAGATCCTCGGCTCGTGCGTGTACATTTACTGAATCCCAGCGATTCCTCATTCGGAATCGGAGTCATCACCCCTCGTTGGTTGTTCGTTCTCGCCGCCGCCACTCCCGCAAAATATGGCGACCCCATCATCACCGATGAAACCCTGGAGCGATTCAATCCGGAAACCATTCAGTCCGGGGACGTGGTTGGAATCGGAATCCATACCGGCAACGCCTTGCGCGGCATGGAACTGGGCAGGGCTGCTCGTGCGCGGGGAGCATACGTCGTCTACGGCGGCATTCACGCCACGCTCTATCCCAATGAAGCGATGGAACTTGGCGGCGCTCATGCAATCGTAAAGGGCGACGGCGATGTGATCTGGGGAAAAGTAATTGCGGACCTGCTTGCCGGCACCGCTCAGACCGTCTATGACGGCGGCCGCATCTCCGGCGACCAGTTTCTTCCCGCGCGATGGGACCTGGCGCAACGCGACAAATATATGTGGGCCTCCGTCCAGACCGTGCGCGGATGTCCCAAGCACTGCTCGTTCTGTTCCGTCTGGCGCACCGATGGCCAGAAACCGCGGCCTCGCACTTCCGACATCATCGTCCGCGAAATTGTCGATTTGCGTCGCCGGGGCTTTCGCTTCATCGCGCTCGCCGACGACAATTTTTACCCCGTCAGTCTTACCGACCTTCGCCTGGCCGAACAGCAGGGAAATACCGCGCGAGTTGCCGAGTTGCAGGGCATCCGTTCCGAGCGATTTGACTTGATGGCGAAACTGGCCAAATTACCCAGAGACATGGTCTTCTTCACGCAAATCACCATGGAGGCCGGCGAGGATACGCAGTTTCTCGACGCCATGCGAAAGGCCAATATCAAAGGCGCGCTGGTCGGCGTTGAGTCCGCCACTGCCGAAGGACTGAAAGCCGTGTTCAAGGACTTCAATTTGTCCGGCGACAACTTGGTGAAGCGGCTGCAAACCTTCAAGGACCATGGAGTCCACGTCCTCGGGTCTTTTATTTTTGGCCTTTCCACCGACCGCGAAGACACCTTCGCCGCCACGTCGGAGTTGGCCAAGCGGGCCGGCATCACATTCGCTCAGTTCGTGATGCTGACGCCGTTTCCCGGCACCATCGATTTCGATCGCTGGGAAAAGAACCTGGGCGACAATGTCATGCAGGTTGATGGAGTTCCGATCACGCGTCACTGGCTGATTCCCGCGGCGGTGCGGCCAAAAATGTTCAGCCCGCACGGCACCATGTCGTCGGACGAAATCCGCGAGCGCACGCAAGGCGTCTGGGACGATTTCTACAGCTTGCCGGAAATATGGAAACGCTCCCGCTGCGTGCCCACGCTGCGCGGACGATTGGCGTTTCTGTTCATCTCCAAACTTTACCGTCAGATGTATGCCAAGACGGGCATTTCCACCGACAGCGCTCGCCGCCAGAAAGCGACCCGAATGGCGCGCTGGCTGGCGATTCCATGCCGCAAGCTTTTTGAAGCCAAGCCCATGCCCGATCTGAAAATGCCGGAGCCGCTCTACGCGCCTCCAGAACTGCTGCCAATCCTGCACGCGTAACGCCGCGCCCGTAATAGAAACATGGATGCCCCAGGTCTCGATTGTGAGACCTGGGATTCGCCATTCTCACAAATGAAATCGCGCGCCTGCGCTATCCAATTACGCGGCGAAGAAATCCGCGGATGCCCGCCCATCCCAGAATCAGCAGGGAAAGCAGCAGCGCGAGAGTGACCAGCCATGTCGGCATGTGCGGAAGGCCCGGAGTCAGCGTCGCGCGCAGTCCCTCGCTCATATAGACGATCGGATTCAACAGCACCGCATATTGCAGCCACGGAATGTTGCGCAGCAGCGCCCACGGATAATAAACGCACCCGAGAAATGTGATGGGCACGACCACCACGGAAAAAATCAAGCCGATCTGCCGCGGCTCTACCGTGGTCCCAATGGTGAGGCCCAGAGCGCCCGAGACCAGACATGACAACACCACGAAAAGGCAAAGCAGCCAATAACTGCTCACCTCGACATGCACCGGCTGAGTCGGAATGAAATACGCCAGAGGGAACACGATCAGCGCGGAAAGAATGCTTTGCATCGCGCTGAAGCAGATTTTCTCGATTGCCACGCCGGCTACCGGAAGCGGGCACATCACGCGATCGTCGATCTCGCGCGTAATGCCGAATTCCGTTGAAAGCGGCAGCGCCACCGCGGCGATGCCGGTGAACATAATCGCCACCGCCATAAGGCCCGGCAGCAGCACAGTGCCGAAATTCATGCTGGCTCCGCCGGATGCGCTGCCGAAGCTTTGTCCAATGCGCGGAAAAAGAAAAGTGAAGACGAACAAAAACAGCAGCGGGTTCATGATGACGCGGATGGCGAAAGGCCCAAGCTCCCGCCGCAGTACGCGATAGTCGCGCAACAGAAGTCCCCAGAACGCTTTCAGGAAAAGTGCGGTGGTTGTTGGCATAAATTTTCAATTTCGTTCAAGGTCGAAAAAACGCTTAAATGGGATGCCGAAATTTTCTCCCGTAGCAACATATGTGTTACTCCGGGAGAGTATTTATGGTACGCGGCCGGCACCCCGGCGCCGGCTGGAAAACTGGTCTACTCACGCAATTCTCTGCCGGTCATTTGGATGAAAACTGTCTCAAGCGACGGCTCTGAAATGGAAATGTCCCGCAATCCATACGGTTGCGCTGCCGTGACAATAGTGGACAGCAGGCCCTCGGCGCCCTGCGCGTACACGCGCACTCCCGTCGGCGTCGCTTCAACGGAGCTGACTTGATGCACCGGGCGAAGCTGGCCGGCCAGTTGCTCGCGCTTGTCGATCTGCTGGATGTCCAGCCCATAAACGGTCTCCACTCCCAGCCCATTTTTTAACTGTTGAGGAGTATCTTCCACCAGAATTTTTCCGTGGTCGATGATGGCCACGCGATCGCACAGCGCGTCGGCTTCTTCCATGTAGTGGGTGGTCATCAGCACGGTGATGCCTTGCTCCTTCAGTCCGCGGATCGATTCCCACATGGCCAGGCGGCTTTGCGGATCGAGGCCGGCGCTGGGTTCGTCGAGGAACAGCACCGCCGGACGGTGGGCGATGGCACGCGCGACAAGCAGGCGCTGCGCGAGTCCTCCAGACAATTCGGACGGAAACGCGTTCGCGCGATCGGAAAGACGAAACTGCGCCAACAATTCCCGCGCTCGCAGCTTCGAGTTGGAGTCGTTCATGCCAAAATAGCGGCAATGAAAAAGCAGATTTTCAAACGCGGTCAACGAGCGATCGAGCGTGTTGTATTGCGGCACCACTCCGATGTGGCGACGCGCGAGCGCCGGATGCGCCACTACATCGCAGCCGGCGATCGTGATTTTTCCTGAGGTGGGACGCGCGCGAGTGGTGCAGATGCTGATGGTGGTGGTTTTGCCTGCGCCGTTTGGTCCCAGCAGACCGAAAATTCCGCCGGCTGGAACTGACAAATCGATGCCATCGACCGCGATGACACGCTGCCTGCCCTGATATATCTTCGTCAGGGCTTCGATAGAGACGATGCGGGTTGGCAGGAAATCTGAGATGGCAATATCTTAGGGCCGCGAGTTCCTAACAGTGTAGCAATACCGCGGTTGGCGCAGAATTCGAGGATCGATCGGCAACAAAATGAGCGAAGGGCCTTGCTGCCCAAATCACAAGGTCCTTCGCCCAGTGGAAAAAAGCGCAGGCTGCGCCGATGAAAAAGCAGCTCCCGCCACTACGCGCGCCAAAAACAGGCGCGTTCCGGTCGGGACGACATTTCTACTTATGAGCGAACTACGCGACTGCTTTATTGCGGTTGTAATTCGTCTGCTCGGACAATCCGGATTCGACCGAAATTGGCAACGGTTCCAGAACCGGATGCTGCGCGAGTTCCCAAGAATGCAAGATGCGCATTCTGTCGAGGGAATACGGAAATTGCCGTCCGCAATCCAGGCATACCTTGTAGCAGCGGGCCTGCAAAGTAAAGGGTCGGGTCAGGTGGCCGTGACTGCAGCCAAAGAACATTTCGGAGAAGAAATTGTAGATTGTGCGTAGCCAAGACGTCATAAATGATGTTCGCTGGCAGCTACGATAATTTGTAGATTGCCTGCGCCTCCCTGTTGTGCGCTC
>JBOGLY010000099.1:0-8785 GCA_050746425.1 Acidobacteriaceae bacterium | reverse complement strand
CTCGATGCCCAGTTCCCAGTCTCGCCTGGTACCGCGCCGGCTGCAGGCACCATCGCGGCCCTCACGCTCTCCCGGAAGAACGGCAGGCAGCCTTATGCCCAGCAATACAACTTCAATATAGAACGCCAGTTTCCTGGGAACCTATCTCTGGAGGTCGGCTACATTGGTACGAAAGCATCCCGCGCGCAGGACCGGCGCGATCCAGCCCAGGGTCAGCTCTACACGCCCGGAGATGCTTCTTCCATCGTTTTCCACTATCAGAATTTTGCTTCCATTAACTTAAGTGAGAACAACAGCTCGTCGACCTACAATGCGTTCATCGCGCGGCTTACGAAACGATTTTCGCACGGTCTCTCATTTCTTGCCAGCTATACGTGGTCCAAAGCAATGGGCACGGCATCGGCACTGGGTAGTCTGGGAACTGAAAACTCGTCCGGCTACCAGGACGCCTGGAACCCGGGCGCCGATTATGGCCCGCTTGGTTTTGACATAACAAACAATTTTGTGTTCAGCCCCATTTGGGAATTGCCCATCGGCCGCGGCAGAAGGTTTGCCGCAAACGCCCCCGCGGCTGTCAATGCGGTGATCGGCGGCTGGCAGGCCCAAGGGATTTTCACGGCGCGCAGTGGATATCCGTTCTCAATCACCGGAACCGATAACTCAGGAACAAACGCTGGTGGGGTTCCTCGAGCGAGCCTGGTTCCTGGACAGAATCCCTTTGCAAAAACCCCGGGAGATGCCTTTAACGTCAATGCATTCCAAGAGGCCCCAACATATACGTTCGGAAATTCTGGCAACAACATGATGCGGGGTCTCGGATTGAACAACACGGATTTCTCGCTGATTAAGAACACCACGCTTCACGAGTCCCTGGGCTTCCAATTGCGGGTTGAAGCCTTCAATGTCTTCAACGAATCGGATATTGGGCCATATCCTAACTACAATCTCTCTGAAGGCCCCCTGCTCTTTGGCAAGTACACGGCTGCGATACAGCAGCAGGGTCGAATTATGCAGGTCGCTCTGCAGGTTCACTTCTGAGAATATTGCCCCCTCGGATTCGCAGGGGGCAAAAAAGTCAACTGTTGTGCAGAGAACGAGAATGATGCGAACGAGGAGTAAGCACAGCAGGGTCTACTCCTCGTTTAACTCAATCGCGCGTTGGATCATTGCATATGCTTTCGCGTAAGCAAGCGCACCGGGCGACGAGAACCAAGCTCCACATGCCATTGATATCGATTGGGAGAGAGTTATTTGCGTATCAAAGACCAACGTGACGTTACAGGCGGTTGTAACGCCTTTGATGTCGCCGGACTCGCCATTACACGATAAGTTCTGGAGTGCAACAAAATGGGAGTCGGCGAGAGCAAAGAAAAGATCGATTTGGTAAAGAGCGAGATTGACGATGAGAGCCTCGCGCCTCCGCAACCGGGAATATCGCGGCGATCATTTCTTATAGGCAGTGCTGTCGCGGGGCTAGCATGGAGCGCAGTCCCCGCGGCTATGGCTGGCCAGCAGTCGGAGAAATCGCAACCCCGCGATGAATTGGAGAATGGCTTCGCGAATCCGCCCGACAGTGCGAAGGTATGGGCCTATTGGTGGTGGCTGAACGGGTACGTCACGCGGCAGGGGATCGTCAAAGATCTCGATGCAATGAAGGAGCAGGGGATCGTTGGCGTGCTTGTGTTCAATGCGGGGGGAGGCCCGACGCCGAAGTCGACGGTCTTCATGAGTCAGGAGTGGCGTGACCTTTTTCGGTTTGCCGTGGAAGAGGCAAGCAAAAGGAACATGGAAGTCAGCCTGAACCTTTGCAGTGGCTGGAATGCCGGAGGACCATGGATTACGGCCTCGGAAGCTCCCCAGGAAGTGGTCTTCAGCAAAGTTCGAATTACAGGCCCAAAATTGTTTTCGGATGTTGTGCCGGAGCCGCACCACAATGATCCTTATTATCGGGATATAGCCGTTTTGGCGTACAAATTGGAGACCACCCCGACCCCTTCTGCAATTGCGGTGGTAAACGAGCCGATTTCTTTCCTCACTCACATGAAGTCATATCCCGATTCCTATCCGTCGGGAACAGAGAAGAAGACAGGTGCGACCACACCTCCGCATTTCTGTCGCAGTGATTCTGTTGTGGATCTTTCGAAGAACATGGATCCCGGTGGCCGACTGGCCTGGCAGTCGCCCGACGGGGAATGGGTGGTTCTTCGCTTTGGTCATACGGCGATCCAGGATTATTCCCAATCGCACCTTAAGCTATGCGGGCCGGATGACGAGGGCTACGAGATCGATCCCCTGCGTGCAGACATGATGGATAAGCAGTTTGCTGCGACAGCCGGCAAAGTCCTTGAGGACGTTCGGCCGCTGGCTGGAATGAATAAAACACTGCAATACTTTCATATCGATAGCTGGGAGATTGGCAAGCCAAACTGGACGCAGGAATTTCGAAACGAATTCAAGAGTCGTCGCGGATACGACTTGTTTCCCTATATGGCTGTCCTCGCGGACGAGTCCACGGACAATCCTGAAGTCACTGCTCGATTCCTGGAAGATTTCAATCGAACACTGGGCGACTTGGTTGTCGACAATTATTACGGGCGGCTGGCTGAGCTATCTCATCAGCATGGGATCGGAACCCACCCCGAATCCGAGGGTCCTGAGTTGCAGTGGGAGGACAGCCTCCGTGCATTAGGCACGGGGGACATCATGATGGCTGAATATTGGGGGCGCGTTACAGAGCCTGATGGATACATTTTGTTTGACAGCCCCTCACAGCGCCGCTGGCTCGACGGCATCAAGGGGGCCGCGGCGGCGGGACATATTTACGGAAAACACATCGTGCAGGCGGAAGCATTTACGGACACAACAGACGTAGATTGGTCTGAATACCCATTTGCCTTAAAGGACATTGGCGACCGCGCCTTTTGTGCGGGGCTAAATCGAAATGTTCTATGCTTCTACGTTCATCAACCAGACCCTGACGCTATTCCAGGTTACGAGTGGCCTCGGGTCGGCTTGAAAATCGATCGAAATGTCACCTGGTTTTCGATGAGCCACGCTTGGCTGCGTTACCTCGCGCGATGCCAGTTTATGTTCCAGCGGGGTCGTTTCGTTGCAGATGTTTGCTACTTCTATGGAGGAGGGGTGCCGAACTACGTCCCCGGAAGAGAGTCGATGGACCCTCCGTTGCCAGCGGGTTACGACTGCGACTCAATCAATACTGAGGCACTACTTGGCCGAATGACCGTACAGGATGGCCGATTGCACCTGCCCGGAGGCCTCAGCTACCGGCTTTTGGTGATGCCGCACCGGCCCTGGTCCATGCCGGTACCGAGGCTGGACTTTATCTCTGCGAACGTTTATCCGGGGCCAGGGAACGGTCTCCCCGTGGGGCTTTCGGCGGCGGTCCTCCGGAAGATCAAGGAATTGGTTGAGAACGGCGCCACGATTTTAGGGCCGAAGCCGGTACGCGCGCCTGGACTGAATAATTACCCGCACTGCGATGGGGAGGTAGCGAAGCTTGCTGCGGAGATTTGGGGTGATTCGGACACGCCCATGGGAGAACGGAAGATCGGGAAAGGCCGTGTCGTCTGGGGCAAAACGATAGAAAATATCTTTGATCAGGATGGGCTGCCGCCCGATTTTACATTTCGTAGCCATCAGCCCTGGACGAATCTCCAATACATTCATTATTCCGTCGATGGGGCGCAGTGTTACTTCATTTCCAACCAATCGTTGAGAGATGAAAAGGTGGACTGTACATTCCGAGTCAGTGGATTGCAGCCGGAACTGTGGGATGCAGTCACTGGAGAAATTCGAAATCTTCCTGAATTCCATAGCGAAAACGGACGAACAACCATGCCGATGGAATTTGCGCCGCGGCAGAGCTTTTTTGTGCTGTTCAGAAGACCTGCTCAATCAAGTCTCCCGTCAGGCAATCGCAGCAAACATTTTTCTAAGATCGAGGTTGTACGTGAAATTGAAGGCCCCTGGGAGGTGTCCTTTAATCCGCGATGGGGCGGTCCGGCAAAGGTGACATTCGAGCACCTCCAGGATTGGACGCAGCGTCCTGAAGAAGGGATTCGCCACTATTCCGGAACAGCTCGCTACAGTAAGACGTTTGACATGCCCGAGAAGATGAAATGGGACCGCCTCTTTCTGGGCTTGGGCATCGTGAATTACGTCGCCACCGTTTACTTAAACGGAAAAGATTTGGGTGTCGTGTGGACGTCGCCATGGCGGGTTGAGATAACGGGTGCCGTTAGATCCCATGGAAATATTTTGGAAATTGATGTCGTCAACCTTTGGCCGAACCGGTTGATTGGAGATGCAAAGCTACCCGAAAAGGACCGCTTTACCAAGACGAATGTTCGCCCGGATCCGGGTTGGCAGCTTTTCCCGTCAGGGCTGCTTGGCCCGATAGCTCTCCAGGGCCAACTGATCTGAATGGGAGAGCCCGCATGAAAATATCAGGTATCAAGCTTTATACGCTGCGTTCCGGAGTGAGCGGTGAGCGCGGTGCCGCTCACGGCGAATCCCAGTACTGGGGTGGCGGATGGGCGGCTAACTCACTAATTGCTTGCCCGATGTCAATCTACCCGAAGTACCAGAAGATCCGTAGTCTCTGGATGGGTCCGGGACAGGATCCCTACGCGATCGAGATTGAGACCGACGAAGGCGTTGTAGCATGCGCAGCGAATTACGGTGGTGGTGCATTTGCTTGCGCAATCATCGATCAACATTTCCGACGCTTTTTGATTGGGCAAGATCCGTTTGATATCGAGCGGATCTGGGATCAGATGAACCGGGCTACGCTCCCCTATGGTTTAGGCGGGGTAGTGGGTATGGCGATGTCGGGAGTTGATCTGGCATTATGGGATCTTCTTGGAAAGGCCCTGAAGCAACCGGTTTATAAGCTTGCTGGCGGCCAGACAAAAGCTGAGATTCCGTGTTATGTAACCACTCATCCCGACTGTGCGAGCCATTGGAAGCAGCGCGGCTTTATGGGCGTGAAGATTGCGGCACCCTGGGGTGTTGAATCCGGGCGAGAAGGCATCCTAAAAATGGAGCGTCTCATAGGCGACCTTCGTCGAGACTTAGGAGATGACATGGAAATCATGGTCGACTGTTACCTCTCCTGGGATATTGAGTTTGCATCGCGTGTCGCAGAGCGCGTCCGCGGTTATGACGTAAGGTGGTTCGAAGATCCGTTGCAAAATGGGTGGGCTGCCGGACAAAATCGATATCTGCGGGAGCGAATCGCCCCAATTCAATTAGCAGCGGGTAATCTTGAGTTTCATTATAAAGCGTTCCACAATATGCTCGTGAGCGAATCGATCGATATAATTCAGCCGGAATTGCAATGGTGCGGTGGACTCACGGCGGTACGACGCATAGCAGCGATGGCAAAGCCCTACAATATTCCTGTAATACCGCATTGCTCAGGCGTATACAATTATCATTTCGTAATGTCGAATACTAATTCGCCGTTTGCAGAATACTTGAGCGTAGGCAGCGGTACGGAGGTACGCCCCATCTTCGATGCAGTGGAGGGGGAGCCGGTCCCAGTCAACGGGAACATTCACCTAGATCCCGTAAAGCCGGGCTTCGGTGTTGAATTAAACCGTGATCTTTTGGTACCTTACACAGGCTAGTAAGTGGTTCCATGCAATCGCGAAATGGCAGATAAATTCTACAGCCTAGATGAACTCAAGCAGACGATGACTCGCGCTGCAGACTTGCTCCTGCGCTACGATTGGAAAATGTGGTTCTGGGGAGATAGCATTGGTCTGGAGGGTCTGCTCGATACCTCAGAACGGCTAGCTGATTCTAAATATGAGGCTTTTGTTTATGGTCTGATGAAGGGATGGCTGGCTCGACGCGACCCGCCACGGCCTTGGGATTATACTGCGCCGGGTGTTGCGCTTCTGCGGCTATATCAAAGCTGTAGAGATCCCCACTTGCTAAAGGCGGCGGAAAAACATGCAGACTATTTAGCTTCGTTCCGTCGAACCGATGGGGGAGCTTACGTGCGTTATGACGATCCCGAATTTGACCAGCGACCGGAATTGCCCGAACACGAGCGTGGCACCGCCATTTCCAAGCCAAAACTAACCAAGGGCGGACCATGCATATTTGTCGATAATATGCACTTCGATGGCCCATTCTTCGCCAGCCTATACACAATCACTGACGATTCGAGGTACCGCGATTTGGCGGTGGACAATATTATGCCCAGTGTTCAATTATTGTATGATCGGCAGAATCACCTGTTCAATCATTTTTGGAGTGAGCGGCTCAAGCAGCCGAACGGGGTCTTCTGGGGACGCGGTCAGGGCTGGGGAATGCTTGGAATCGTGCACACTCTGGAGCATCTCCCGCCGACAGATCCTGTTGCGCCCACGCTCTTAAAAGTGTTTCAAGAGCAGGCAGAACGAATGGCAGCAACTCAGGATGCTTCGGGCCATTGGCACACGATCATTACGGATCCAGATAGTTATATAGAATCCTCAGTGGCCGCATTCGTTGTAGATGCCTTCAGTCGAGCGATTGGTCGTGGATGGCTCGACGAACCCTACCGCCAGGTAGTCGACCGTGCTTTTGCAGCCCTGCTGCAACAAGTATCGGACGACGGAAAACTTGATCACGTGTCCTATGAGACATATCCGAGTTTGCATCCGGAGCACTATAGGATGATGCCGCGCGGCGCAATGGTTCCCTGGGGCCAGGGACCGCTGCTGGCGGCAATTCGGTCCTATTGTGAGTTGCTTGAGGCTAGCGGGAGGCGATAGGGAGTCGGGTTGCCCTGTTTGTCTGTCAAGATTGCTCTCTGAGTGCCGGCTATCGATACTCATAGAGTGGCTTTGGGGAAGGGCGATTGGATCTAAGTTTAGGGAAGCAGTAACTATCTCGTGATAGGTGGCCGAAATCAAGATTAAAGCAATGGGTAGCACGTGAAGCAGTTTTGTCCATATGGCTTTTGAAGTGGTCGGTGTGGTGCAAGAGAACGAGTGAAGACAAATGAAACTATCTTTGACGAGTTGGTCACTCCCGCTATGTACACTCGGTGAATGTGTGGCGATCGCTCGCGCCCTCAATATCCCGTCTCTCGATGTTGGCTACTTTTACCGATCGGCACTGGACCGTAGCCGCGTGTTGGAAGAACCGGAAAAGTACGCCGATGAAGTCGTTCGCTCGATAGGCGCCTCTCCGTCGAACTTCTTTCACTTGTTCGGTCAAACCATTCAGGACCGCAATCTGGCTGACTCCTCCAGCGCTCAGGAAAACTTTGTGGATTTCGCAAAGGCACTCCGCTTTTGCGTCGCATGCGGTATTCCATCCATTATGGTGCTGCCAGGCGTGGTCAATCCAGGGCAATCGCGCGGCGAGGCGTTGGATGCGTCGAGTGCGACATTGGCCCACTTGCAATCCATGGCCGCGAAAGCGAACGTGCTGCTGACGATTGAAGCCCACGTGCATTCGTACCTGGAAAGTCCGGAGCAAACTTTGAAGCTGCTTGAAATGGTTCCCGGCCTTCGACTGACGCTCGACTATTCGCATTTTCTCTGTCTTGGCTATCGACAAGAGGAAATCGATGAACTTGCACCCTATGCCGCGCATGTACACCTGCGACAGGCTCGTGCGGGCGTTCTCCAGGCCAGGCTGGAAATGGGGACGTTGAACTTCAACGCGATTCTGGGCGTCCTTCGAGATGCAGACTATTCCGGGTTTCTGGCCCTTGAATGCGTTCATCAGGAATACATGAACACCTTGTTTGAGGACGTACTCTCCGAGACCATCAAGCTACGGGATCTGGTGAATGCATGGTCCTCCAGTTCGAAATGAGATCCTTTTTTATCAACGCAGGTGAGCCACCGAGGATCATGTACACGACACCTGGGTATGACCTGGTCCGCTAGATCAGCACGGAGCCAGTTATGATTTTCGGATCGGGACAGATGGACATGGGCAGGAGCGAATTGATGTGCATCTGCAGACTGGATCGCAATCCCAAAGAGACTCTGTGGCAATCGCCGGACGGTCCGATCGCGTTCTTCGCAAATCGAAAGTCGACAAAAGCAGAGTTTGTTATTTGATAGGAGCAGCTAGGAGCCTCATGAGCTCTCTTTTGCCGTTGAATAAAGGATCGAGGAACTGAAATGAAGATACGGGAACTGAAGTGCCATGTGACTCCCATGGGTGGTTCGTGGCTTACCGATAGTGTGGTGGCCAACCCGATGTCAATCTACCCAGAATATTGGGAGCGGCGATCTTCCTGGTATCGAAAGATGACGGCTGGCGTCATTGAAGTCGTTCTGGAGGACAGCACTTCCGGTTTTGGTTTCATTGGGGGCGCAAAAGGCAGCGCGGCGGCGCAATTGGTCGCGGAGCAGATGCGAGATCTGGTCGTCGGCAAATCCGTTTTTCAAACGGAGTTAATTCAGGAGCAGCTTAGCCGTGCAACGGTCTTCTATGGGCGCGGCGGCTTGGCGCAGTGCGTGATTTCGGGGATCGATATCGCGTTGTGGGATGCGAAGGGAAAGATCCTGGGCCAGCCTGTTTACAATCTGCTCGGTGGCAAAACGACCGAGCGCATGAAGGCTTATTACACCGGGAATGACCCAGTCGCACTTCGGGAGTTCGGTATTCGTGACATGAAGGTGGCAGTACCCTTTGGTCCGGCACACGGAGAAGAGGGCATGCGAAGAAACGAGGAGGCTGTCGCGGAGGCCAGGAGCACCATCGGATCGGATGGCTTTCTTGCGCTTGACATCTATATGTCCTGGGA
>JBOGLY010000098.1:0-8786 GCA_050746425.1 Acidobacteriaceae bacterium | reverse complement strand
GAAAACTACTTTGTGGGCTCGGTGCGCCAGATTGGCGACGACGTGGGAACAGACTGATGGATGTTTGGGAAATTCCTGGTCTCAGAGTAGAGACATTGAATCTCGGCTACAATTTCACCGTGTGAATTGACTCCCCGCTATAGGAAGGGGCGCATATCTCTCCACATTTTGGACATATGACCTCGCCCGTTTGTTTCTGGCCGGGTGGAATATCGTTAGACGGATAATGCGCTCCGCATTTAGGGCACCTATATTCCAGCAGGGGAATCGGATCATCATGTGAACGGTTCATTCACAAATTCCTCCCGTCCACAATTATCTCTCCAAAACATCAGCTTGGTCGCCCATTGCCAGGACATCTTGAGGCTCATACCAGTAGGTTTCTCCGCAGAGATCGCAGGTGACTTGAAATTTCTCATCTGGCCTCTCCGAAATCCTGATCCGATAGCCGTGGAAAGGATTATTGCGTGAGTGGTGTGCATTTTTGCATGTCACGGCAAGATACATAACATAGCAAGTTTCTCACTAAACAGGCCTCTGCGTCCCCGCAGATTGCGAAAGTTGCTACTTTAAACAGAACTTTCTGAGAAGCGTCCTAGTACGGTACCTTCTGAAGATGTCCTCGTATTCGGTGACAAATTCCTTGTTCTCTTCCTCGAATACCTTGAAGTCGAACCCAGTTCTAGCCTCCGACTTCCAAGTAGCGATCCCATCGATGCCGTCAGCCCCTCCGATGGTCAACTTCAATTCGCTTTCTAGTTCTTCGTATTGGAGGTTCAGCCGGTCTATTGCATCGCTGACTACTCTTATTTGTCCATAAAGTTCGCGTGCTCTCGAACTAGGTTTGACCAACGTGCCATCGCTCGCGACTTTCTTAAACTCTTCTGCGTGTTTAATTTTCGGCAAGCACTCTTTCTCAAATTGCTTTACAGCCGATATCGCAGCGTCGAAGATACTTGAGTCTTGTTCAGGCAAAGAGAAGAACTCCTTAGTTCCAGGTATTCGGCGAGAGGCGAAGTACTTCTTCAGAAAGGTTTCGCACGGAAACGGGTTCTCAGTCTCATACATGGCGATATATTTGAGCGAGGGATTCGATGTTCTATGCGACTTAATTCTTTTGCTTGAGTCGTCTGTTTTGCCGATCATAAACCGATCGATTTGCTCATCCTGCGCAAAATACACACACTTCATATTCCCTCCGAACCCGCATACGTAGCGTTGTGAATATGCTACTTGGAATCGGATGGATTGCTGAGTTCCTGCATCACAGACTGGATCAGTTCTTTGGCTCCGGTCAGCTGCTGCATCACAGTCTGCAAATCAAGCGCGGGCTGCATGGGATTGCGCGCCGAGGTGCAATACACACCATGCTGGCCGACAAGGATCAAAGCGTCGGTGATCATATCGAGCGTCACGGCGAGGCGGCCGCGAGGAATCCCCATCATGAATTCATGCTTTTCCAGCGTCTCGCGCTGGTCATCGAAGGCCGGGGACATTTAGTACTCCTCGGCTTGGGTCGCTGGAACAAGCGGTGGATTTTTGTTCGGCGAAGCGGTTTCAGGCACGATGCCGGGCCTCCAGCGCAAAATGGGCTTGCGCGCGGCGGCGACTTCATCCATTCGTGAAACGCGGGTGGCGTGCGGCGCCTGCTGAATCAGCTCCGGATTCTCTTCCGCCTCGCGCGCGATATGGCGCATCGCGTCTATGAACTGGTCCAGCTCTTCTTTCGATTCGCTTTCGGTTGGCTCGATCATCAACGCGCCGGGAACGATCATGGGGAAGGAAGTCGTATACGGATGGAAACCGTAATCGATCAGCCGTTTGGCAATGTCGCCGGTCTTGACGCCGTTGCGCGCCTGGCGGCGATCGCTGAAAACCACCTCATGCAAGGTGGGGGTCTTGTAAGGCAGCTCATAGACATCTTCCAGCTTGGCACGAATGTAGTTCGCGTTGAGGACCGCATCTTCCGTGGTTTGGCGCAGGCCATCGGGGCCGTTGGCGAGGATGTAGGCGAGTGCGCGAACGAACATGCCGTAGTTGCCGTAGAACATGCGCACGCGGCCCACCGACTGGGGACGGTCGTAGTTGAAGGTCAGCGTCAAGTCGGGCGTTTCCAGCAGGACGGGAGTGGGCAAAAATGGCTCCAGAATTTTCTTGCAGGCCACTGGACCGGAACCGGGGCCGCCGCCGCCATGCGGAGTGGAGAATGTCTTGTGCAGATTCAAATGCATTACATCCACGCCGAAATCGCCGGGGCGCGTTTTGCCGACCAGGGCATTCATGTTCGCGCCATCCATATAGAGCAGCGCGCCTTTCTGGTGCAGCACATCGGCGATCTTGTGAATCTCGCATTCAAACACGCCGATGGTCGAAGGGTTCGTCAACATCAGCGCCGCCGTCTCTTCATCGACCAGTTTTTCCAGATCGGCAAGATCGACCATACCTTCGCTGTTGGACTTCAGATTCTGCACTTCATACCCGCAGATGGCAGCTGTGGCGGGATTAGTGCCGTGGGCGGAGTCGGGAATCAGGATCTTTTTTCGCGGATTGCCTTTCGCTTCATGATGCGCGCGAACCAGCAGAATTCCTGTGAACTCCCCGTGCGCGCCAGCCGCGGGCTGCAGGGTAATCGCCTCCATGCCGGTAATTTCCTTCAGACATTCCTGCAGCATCCACATGACGCGCATTGCGCCTTGCGAAATCGATTCGGGCTGGTAAGGATGGGCGTTGGCGATGCCTTCAAGACGCGCCACCATTTCGTTGACACGTGGGTTGTATTTCATGGTGCAACTGCCGAGCGGATACATTCCAAGGTCGATGGCGTAGTTCCACGTCGAGAGACGCGTGAAGTGGCGAATGATTTCGATCTCGCTGACTTCGGGCAGCAGGCCAAGATCTTCGCGGGCGTCCTTGCCCAGCAACTGCCGCGCATCCACTGCTGGAACATCGAGCGGCGCGAGCCGGTAAGCCTTTTTTCCCGGCGAGGACTTCTCGAAGATCAAACCTTCATTCTGGCTGATGTGACTGGAGACCTTCGAGCGCTCGCCAACGAAGGGCGATCCTTTGGTTGCGGAACCATTCGCGTTCGCGGGTGCGGTTGTTTTCGTCGCCATCTCGTTCTCCATCGTCAAACATAGGCCAGCGCGGGCGCATGTTTGCCCGCGATCGCCGCAGCAGCCGCATCGATTTGCGCGCGCGAATTCATCTCCGTCGCGCACCACAGAGAAGCGTTTCGAAGTTCGGGATACCAGCGCGACAGCGGCAGTCCGCCAATCGTCTTCTGCTTCAGCAAGCGAGCGTTGATCGCGTCGGTCGCTTCCGTTGTATCCAAAACAAATTCATTGAAGCGCGGAGAGCTAGCGAACAGCAGCTTGCTGCCGGGCGTAGCGGCCAGGGTTTGCGCGGCGTAGTGGGCTTTCGCCAGATTTTGTTCGGCAAGCTCGCGCATCCCGGCCTTGCCGTAAACGGTGAGATAAATGCAGGTCATCAGCGCGACCAGCGCCTGATTGGTGCAAATGTTGGAGGTCGCCTTTTCACGACGAATATGTTGCTCCCGCGTGGACAGCGTCAGGACGAATCCGCGGCGACCTTGTCGATCGACTGTCGCGCCGGTGAGACGACCGGGCATCTGGCGAAGGAATTTTTCCTTGCAGGCCAACACGCCGCAATATGGACCGCCATAGCTGATGGCCACGCCAAAGGATTGCGCTTCGAGCGATACGATGTCGGCTTCCGCGGGAGGCCGCACGATGCCGAGCGAAAGAGCTTCCGCGATCGAGACGATCAGAAGCGCACCCTTGGCGTGCGTCATTTCCGCAATGGCTGCGACATCTTCAATTACGCCGAAGAAATTGGGCGACTGAATCAGCACGCAGGCCGTCTCGTCTGTGATGGCGACCTCAAGCGCCTTCAAATCCAGGCGGCCATCCGCGCCATAACCGGCGCGGCGCGAGGTAAGGCCCTGGTGTTGCGCGTAGGTCTTGAGAACTTCGCGATACTCGGGATGGACCGTTGTTGCGATGACGATATGACTGCGGCGAGCGATGCGAGCGGCCATCATGACGGCCTCCGCCGCGCCGGTCGAGCCGTCGTACATAGAGGCGTTGGCAATCTCCATGCCGGTCAGCTCGCAGATCATGGTCTGGAACTCAAAGATCGCCTGCAGGGTGCCTTGCGAAATTTCCGCCTGGTATGGCGTGTAGGAGGTGAGGAATTCGCCGCGCTGCACCAGCGCATCGATTACGACGGGGCGATAGTGGCGATACGCTCCAGCACCCAGAAAACTGGCGTAGCCGTTGGCGTTGCGGTCCGCGGCGGCGCGGAAAAGTTCGATGATTTCCTGCTCGCCCATTTGAGGCGGCATGTTCAAGTCGCCCTTCACGCGATACTCGGCGGGAATGGATTGAAACAAGTCGCCGATTGATGACACGCCAATCTCTTTCAGCATGGCGGCCCGGTCGCTCGGAGATTTTGGCAGATAACGCATAGTCGATTGTCTCTGGTCTGATTTCTTAAAACAACGTCGTCATTCTGAGCGTAGCGAAGGATCCGTGCATTGGCTTTCTTGCGCAATACAGAGGTCCTTCGCTTTGCTCAGGATTACGAATCATGTTGAACCTGCACACTCTACACAATTGGAGAAGTACCCTAAGCGTGAGTTTCTTCAGAGATGAACTTTTCATAATCGACGGAACTCATCAGCGCATCGGCCTCAGACGGCTTGCTCATCTGCACCTTGACGATCCATGCGTCATGCGGCGCGGTGTTGATCTTCTCTGGCGCGGCGACCAGATCTTGATTTACCGCGGTGACCATGCCGCTGACCGGAGAGAACAGATCGGAGACGGCCTTCACCGACTCCACGCTGCCGAAGACCTTACCGGCTTCAACCGTGTCGCCGACTTTGGGAGCATCGACAAACACGATGTCGCCGAGGGAATTCTGCGCGTAGTCTGTGATGCCCACGGTACCGATTTCGCCTTCCACGTGGAGCCATTCGTGCTCTCTCGTGTAGCGATATGAATTTGGATATGTCATAGGGATTGCCACCTTCCATTGTATGTTGCACGAGAATCGCGGAGCGGGGTCAGAATTCCGTGAAGATTTTTCAGCCGGTTGTGGGTTTCAGGAGGTTTTTTTCGGGCGGCGATAGAACGGCTGAGCGACAATTCTGGCCCGCACATCCTGTCCGCGAATTTTTATCGCTACTTCCGTATCGACTGCGCTTTGCGCGGTGGGCACATATCCCAGGGCAATGTTCATTTTCAAAAACGGAGCTGGAGAGCCGCTGGTGACCGCGCCAATCTGTTCGCCAACCCGGTCACCATTCAGGTTGCAAACGGGATAGCCGTCGCGGCCGATGCCGCGCTCCATCATTTCCATGCCAACCAGCCGGCGCCTCGGACCGCCCCGTTGCTGAACTTTCCTGAGCGCCTCCTGGCCGAGAAACTCCGGCTTGTCGAGCTTGCAGAAGCGGTCCAGGCCAGCTTCAAAGACATTCGTTTCCTCGGTAATTTCGTGGCCATAGAGCGGCATGGAAGCCTCCAGCCGAAGGGTGTTTCGCGCTCCCAGTCCGCATGCGACTATGTCGAATTCTCGTCCCGCATCGAGGATCTCCTGCCAAACGCGCGTGGTGGTGGCCTCGTCGGAAGGAATGTAGATTTCGAAACCGTCCTCGCCGGTGTAGCCTGTGCGCGATATAAGCACGTTATGAATGCCGCAGACCTGACCCCACACTGACCAGTAATTTTTGATGGCATCGAGATCGACGCGGGTAAGTTTTTTCAGCGTGGCGAACGCCTGTGGGCCCTGGATTGCAAGTTGCGAATAATAGTCGCTGTAATCGCTCACATGGCAGTCGAAGCGCCGAGCGTGCTGCTTGATCCACGCGTAATCCTTGGGTCGCGTGCCTGCGTTCACCACAAGAAGATAATCGTTTGGACTGAATTTATAAACCAGGATGTCGTCGACGAACGTACCTTCCTGGGTCAGCAGGGCGGAGTACTGCGCCTGACCTTCCGCCAGCTTCGACGCGTCGTTCATGGAAACGAACTGCACGGCGTCGAGCGATTCCGGTCCGCGCAGTTGTATCTCTCCCATGTGGCTGACATCGAACAAGCCGACGCGGTTGCGGACAGCCATGTGCTCGGCGATTAGTCCGGCGTACTCGACCGGCATGTCCCAGCCCCCGAAGTCGACCATCTTGGCGCCCGATTGGCGATGGGTCCGGTTCAGCGCGGTTTTTTGTGAAAGGGAAGAAGTTCCGGGAACAGGTGAGCTCGACATACGATACCAGTCTACGGCATGTGCCCTTTTGCTATTGAGTGAATGGGATCATTCTGAGTGAAGCGAAGAATCTGACCGGCACGGGCCTAAAGTTGGGCGTTAAAAATAACAAACTGTTCAGCGCCTACAGTAATATCGCACTGGTCCTGTGCAACCGTCACAGGGTCTTTGATGTTCCAGAGCGGCGCGAGCGACGTAACTCCATCGAGCGCTGTGCGCGTGAAATCAAGATGGAAGGTCCGCGGCGCATCGGATTTGTTCATCAGGACAAGATCGACCTCTGAAGGCGTGGCGGGCGTCGAAGGCGTGGAAGACGACGCGGTTTTCGTTGACGATGGAGCGGCAAATCGCGCAAATACAAAGCCATTCTGATCTGCCAGCAGGTTCTGCTGCGCTCCGGTCTGCAGCACTTCGTGGTGGGCACGCAGATCGAGCAAACCTTGAACCCATGTGTACATTGCTTCTTGCTGCGGACTGCGGCCTGCCTCAGTAAACGCGCTCTTTGCGTCGCCGGGAAATCCTCCGGGAAAATCGGGCCGGTTGTCTCCGGCGCTTCCACCCGATAGGCCAATTTCATCGCCGTAATAAATCTGCGGCATCCCCCGCATCGTAGCCAGCAGCCCGAAGGCCAGTCGCTCCCGCGCCAGAGTAGCGCCAGGCATGGACGGAAAGCGCGGTGTATCCTGATTGCCGAAAAATGTCACAAGTTGATCGGGATGAGGATAGAGCCAGTCCTGGCGCTGTATGTTCTGCAGCGACTTAACGGACGCGCCAACCGCTGCAGAACCGTCCAACATTGAGCGCAATGCAAAATAGCCGGGGAAGTCGAACAAAGTGGTGACGCCAGTATCGATGCCCACGTGTTTTTGCCCGCCTGCGAAATAGGAAGTAACCGTCGGATCTGGATCGAATACTTCTCCCACCGTGGTCAAATTGGGATAAAGCGCCAGCATCTTGGCATCAAAATCCTGCCAGAAGCCGCGATCGACGTAGGGGAATGTGTCCAGCCGCAAACCGTCGACAGTCCCACTTTCGACCCACCAGATAATGTTTTGAATCAGATATTGTTTGACTAAAGGATTGGATTGATTCAGGTCAGGCAGGACGTCGCGAAACCATCCGTCCACCACGGGCTTATAGGCGGCCGGGGCCGCATGAGGGCTGGCGATGGAGGCGAAATCGTTGGTCGCCGCAAGGTGGGATTCCGGTGTGCCGTGGAACCAGTCCGGCGCGGGCGGGTCCTGCACCCAAACGCTTTTCGGGCCAACGTGGTTGGCAACAATATCCAGCACAAGTTTCATGCCATGGCTGTGTACCGCCGTCGCCAAATCTTCATAATCCTGAAGCGTGCCGAAATGCGGATTGATGCGATACATATCGACAGGTTCGTATCCGTCGTAGTCCTCGGACAGAGGGTCCTGGGCATAGAGCGGCGTTAGCCAGAGGGTCGTTGCCCCAAGTTGCTTCAGGTAATCCAAATGTTCCTGAATCCCCTTCAGATTGCCGCCATGATACGCGTGAGGGTCGCTGCGATCTACGGGACGATCTGGGCTGACCGACGATTTTGGCGATTGCTCGTTCGAAATATCCGCCTGCGCAAAGCGGTCCGGCATGATCAGGTACATCACGTCGGCGGAGGAGAACCCCTGAAAACCCTGGCTCAGGTCGTGCCGTTTGTCCAACTCATAAGGAACACGGATTTCACCGCCGGAGGTGCGGACGACCAGATCGAAATGCTGCGGAGGCGCGTCCGAAGTATCCAACCAAACGAAGGCCCAGTGACCGTTCTGAGAAAATTTTGTTCGCCGAACTGAAATGCCAGCGACGCTGGTGCCAATGTGGGAGTCGGCCAGATTTTTCCCATGGAGCAGCAGCATCGGATTTGGGAGATCGCTCCACCAGTTCGGCGGCTGGACATCCAGCACAATCGGTTTCCCTTGCGAAGCCGCGGCGTGGCGTCTCTTGCGGTGTGCGCGCGCTGCAATCGGCAGGCTCGCCCACGAAAATAGCAGCAAGCCGGCAATCGTCGCGCACAAGTAGCGAGGGAACAATTTGGCGTTCATTCAGGGCAATCCAGGCCGCTTAAAAATACTTCGTGTCGCTCGTGGATAAGGCCGTCGTCAGCCGGATACAACGTCCCCAGTGTACTCCGGCTCAACGGACGGATGAAATGCTGTTGCGAGCAGGTCCGAGAGAAGCAGAGCTTTCGTTCAGCCAGAGCATTTTCGTTCGAAATGTTGGCGTCCGGGGAAGAGTCGTGGGCTCCCCCCTTTGCGCAAAGGATGGGGCACCCGAAGTCTGGTTAGCATTTGCCCTGAAAATGCGCCCGCAATCTCATCGCGCTGCGGCGGCAGTTTCCAACTCTTTCGCGAGGACTTCCTGCAGGCGATCCAAAAACTCTGGATCGAGCTTCGTGTTTCGTGCGCCGCTGTCGCCTGGGGAAGTCTCTTCCTGGCTGGCGCCTTTGGTCAGATAAAAAACGTCGATTGCCACCTCGCCTT
>JBOGLY010000097.1:0-8803 GCA_050746425.1 Acidobacteriaceae bacterium | reverse complement strand
GTTGAAGCTATCTGCAATAGCAGGACCTATGCGTTGCTCGAATCGTTTTAGTTCAGCCGCGGCAGCGGGATCGGTAATTCTGTCCCTCTTGGGGGCGACAAACGTTAGAATCGGCGTACCCTCAAGATTTGCAGCATCCAACTTCCTGTTCTGGATCAGCAGCTTTTCAGCAACCTGCATCTCCTTTTTTCCCTCGGACCTCTTGCCTTCCTGAATCAGCAGGAGACCTAGCTGATAATGAGCGCCACGGATCTGATAGTGGTTCTTGGATGGATCCGTGCACACTTGGATCGCTTTGCGCAGGGCCGCTTCTTCGTCGGCGGATTTGCCCATCTGACTATACAGATTGCCCAACATTAGAAATGTGTCGTCGCTTTGCGGGTTCAACGCCGCGGCGCGGGTAAGGTCGCGGACCGCTTCTGGCAGGTGGTGCTCCCTCATCTCTACATAGCCAAGCTCGTAATAACTATAGAAGTCATTGGGGTGAATCGCGAGCTCCTTGTGAAACTCGGCCTTTGCTTCGGCAAAGGCAGTATCGCCGGATCTACTCAGATATGAGGCCCCCAAGGAGTAATGCGCGTCAGGTAGTTTGTCATTCTCTTCAAGCACTTTCTTAAATTCCGGAATTGCCTGCTCCGGAAAGTCCGCGCGCGCATAAGCGAGCCCGAATTCCATGTGAATCTGCGCAGTATCGCCAAAATGCGTCAGCATTTTTGCGAAGAGTCTGGCCGCGCTCGGCTTATCCAGCAGCGTAAGATAACACTCGCCCAGAGCATACTGATTTTCAAAACTGGGACCTTGAGCCACAGCTTTTATGAACTGGTCCCTTGCCCCCTGATCGTCGTCCATGCCCAGCAGCGCCTCGCCCAAAATCCAATGCGGCTTTGCCATCTCACTTCCGCTCACAATTTCGGGCGGGGAATTGATAAGGTTCTGGGCGATTCGGCGCGCGGTGAGAAGATCGCGCGCGTCCAAAGCAGCCTCAGCATAGTCCAGTTCGATTTCCCTGTCTTTTGGAGTCAGCGCGAGCGCTTCCTCAAAAAGAGGAGCAGCCTCCGGATACCGGCCAGTCTCAGCGCGACCGTTGGCAATCCGGTGCAGCGCCTCGGACAGGAACAACTTGAACTGGGACTCCGCCGCAGTGAGATTGCCTCGAGACAACAAATCTTCTGCCGAACTATAGTACTGGTGCAAGGATACATTCGTTGCATGGGTGCTTGGCGCACTTTGTCCCATGGCCGCAGCCGCAAAGGCCGCGATGATGGAGAGCACGCCCACACCGTGGGCGATGCTGCAGGCGACTGTCCTACATATCCGCATTCAGAAATGCTCCGATCTGTTGGTCGGGTGAACCGGGATTCGACCCCGGACCCGCATATCGTATGACTCAGAGGAACTTTCTGCCGTCGAAGAAGAACAAGAATTCCGCCAACAGCGAACTGTTGGACGGTTTATTGCGATCCATCTCTTGTCTGGACTTTCGTGGTGGAACTGCCTTGGTCGCCGGCCGGAAGCAAATCGTGGAGGTGCCACGGCACACTTTCCGCTGAGACATCCGGATGAGCCTGAAGGTAAGCCAACGAATCGGTAAGCGACTCCGGATCGGCCTTTTCCGTCAGCAACAGCGCCTGTTCCTGTTCTGCTTGTTGTCTCATGCCCATCCGTCGGTAGAGAATTGCCAGGTTATAGTGCGCCGCCACGTCGTCGGGGTCAATCGCCTCCAGGGCCTGGAACTGTTGCATCGCCTTTTCATTGTCGTCCCGCTGAAAATAGGTGATGCCCAGTTCGCGCCGCGCGTCTCTCGATTGCGGATATTGCCTGACAACCTCCAGAAGGTCGGTAAGTTCGGCATCGGACTGGCCGGCTCTCCTCTCCAACAAGGCCCTGTAATAAAGTGCGCGTGCATTCCCAGGACTCATCGTTAGCGCCCGTTGAACAGCCTTTCGCGCTGCATCGAATTGTTCCCATGGAATTTCCACAACAGCGATATTGGTGTACGCATCCGCATAATCGGGCCTCAACTTGATGACTTCATCGAATGCGTCAACGGCGGCCGCGTATTGCTGTTCTCCGAGATATGCGATGCCAAGATCGTTCCAACGCATCCAGTCCGGGTTGTCGCCAGGTCGAGGTGGAGTCGGACGGTTCTCTCCGATAGATAGCACCCGCGTGCATGAGGCAATCTGCACGATCGGATAAGCCGGATGGTCCTTCCCAAGGACATTATTGATATAGCTCTGCCGATAATGACGATAGTTCACCCTGGCCGTTATGGTGATGGGACCCTTAACGAATGTTGGAATCTGGAAGCGGTATCGTATTAGCGTCGATTGTCCTGACTGAATGGTGTTGTCATAGGCAACCGAATGGATTAACTGGACCTGGTGGTCGTCGACAAATTTCCCGTCGTTATCGACCGGAAGGTTCGTAAAGCTATGCGCCCGCCGATCAAGCGTCCCGTCGGGGCGGAGAAATCCGCTGTGGGCAATTACTTTTCCGCTCGCGTCTTTTACCAGAAGCTCGACCCATGCCTGGTACAAATCCCGAACCTCAGGGATGAAGGAGTGCCCAATATTTTTGTTCTGAATCACCACATATGCATCGAGCACGTCCTTCGGTGCAATCCGAAATGCCACGGAGCCGAGCGGCCCTACCAAATTTGGCTGACCGATTTTCTTGATTCCGAAGATATCAACGTTCAGATAGTTGCCTGACTGGAGGAACTTTATCGTCTTCTCGAGTTGTTCGCTGAAGCCGTAATAGAATGGCACTCCCGTATTCCCGGCGGCCCAGCTATGCGAGGCCAGGGTGCCATCCTTCGCTCCATAGTCCTGAAGGGTGATTGGCGCACGCGGCATGTGGCAATCCTGGCAGGTTTTGAAGTCTCCTTTATAAAAGGTCAGCGGATTCTGGTGCGAGAATTTTGAGTTCTGCCATTCGTCGTAGGTTGTAAAAGCGCTGATGAACTTAAACTTGTTCAGGCTTGCCGGCAGATTTGCCTTGTGGCAAGCGGCGCAGAACTGAGGAGTTAGGTAGAAGCTTTGCATCACTGCCCGGACATGGCGATCCGTGTGGTCCATGATTTCCTGATACGGAACCTCGCCGGGAATCCGGTTACCCGCAGCATCCGTAATCACCGCAGGCACGCCCATAATGTAGCCGCCGTTTCCGCTAGTGGACTTCAGGCCCTGAATGGAGTGGCAGACCATACAGGTGACGCCGCTATCGTCAAACTTCCTGTCTACTTGAGAATTTTCAGTGAGAGCCCCGCTGAGGACCCCGATCGGGTTGTGGCAGCTATCGCAGTGGCGGGAGAATTCAACCCCTTTTGTGTTGTTAAGGAGATTCACGCTGGTTCGATAAAACGGCTCGCGGAAAGAGTTTGAATGGAGCGCCTGGCGCCACTCGTGATACGCCTCCTGGTGGCAGTGGGCGCAGTACTTCGCATCCGGGAACGCTCCCGGCTGAATAAAACCGCCTCCTTCCAGTTCCGCGTTGCTCGGCGCAAATGGCTTGTCCTTGCCGAACCGGAAGTTATAGGTTTGGCTGATGGCTTCGGAATACCGCGACCGTTCGTTCTGTTGCGCATGAACGATTGCGCGGGTTCCTACTTGTGCGCAAGCGAGCATTACGCCGGCGAGAAGCATGGCGAAGCAACCGCACAGTTTGAACATGCCTCCGGTTGGCGGATTTTGGTGGTACACACGCGACGCTTGCCTGTCCGGATGGAGAGAAATCTTCACGATTTGCCTGTCAGTTTCCGCTCCCCAACGAACGCGCGGCATCCTGCTTCTTCTGTGCCATTTCTTTTGCGATGCCGTCGTAGATGCTGGGTATGACTCCCTTCCCTTGCTGGATAACGAAATAACGGTCTACGCCGGGTAGATTCACGCGTTCAACCTTGCCGGAGCTCGCCCAGTGAATTTCGACGGAATCCACGGAGGTTGCTTTGCCAAGCCCAAAATGCAGCCGTTGGTCGTTTGATGATTCGTAGCTGCCTCCGCTAAGCACATCGGCCCGTTGGCGAATACCGCCGGCGGTTAGGTATACAGTGGAGCCCACTGCGTCCCTGGGTGTTCCCGGGCCGCCAATAAGTTGAAGGCCGACCCAGTGATTTTTATCCGGGTTGACGTTGCGCAGCAGCACGGGAGTATGATCCATGCAGTTGATGACCACGTCGATCTTCCCGTTGTTGAACAGATCGCCGAACGCCGCTCCGCGCGCCGGAATTACGTCGGCCAGCCCTGTGTCCTCGACAGCCGGAACGATCATGAATTTCCTGCCATGGTCGACGTTATGGAGCAGCAGCGGGCGTTCGGCGTAACTGGTACCCCAATTGTGATGGGCCACCTGCGGGTAAACGTGTCCGTCGACAACAAAAATATCCTTCCAGCCGTCGTTATCATAATCGATGAATCCCGTCCCCCAGCCCAGGAACGGATAGGTGACTTCGTCGATCCCGGCCCGTGAAGTGATCTCAGTGAAGTTGCCGCCCCCCTGATTCGCAAACAGAGTGTTGTAATCATCCGAAAAGGTTGTGGTGTAGACGCCTACCCGCCCTGAGTTCGTGTAATCGGCTACCGCCAATCCCATGGATGCAGTTTCGCGCCCCGACCTGTTGAGAGCAAAACCGGAGACAAAGCTGTCGTCCTCAAAAGTGCCATCGCCCTTGTTTATGTACAAGTAATTGGAGGAAGAATCGTTCGCAACCAGGAGGTCGACTTTGCCATCGTTATTGACGTCAACAAAGGTGGAACTGAACCCGTAATAATGGTTTGGGTCGCTGACGCCAGCCTTGACGCTCACATCCGTAAACGTTCCATCACCGTTATTGTGGAAGAGGTGGTCGGGTTCGCCTTCCAGCCCCCGCGGGCCGCAACTGACGTCCACCCCGCGATACTGACAGAAGCCAAGGCCTGCCGCGCTCGAACGGGGCGGATGCGCCATGTCGTAGTGCACGTAGCCAGGCACAAAAAGATCGAGCCGCCCATCTCCGTCGTAGTCGCCAAAGGTCGCGCCGGTTGACCAGTTCCCAAGGGTCACGCCGGCTTTTTCCGCAACATCCGTGAATGTGCCATTGTGGTTATTGTGGTAGAGGCGGTTCTTGCCGAAGTTCGTAACGTAGAGATCCGGCCAGCCGTCGTTGTCGTAGTCGCCGACGGCGCAGCCATATCCCCACCGATCATTGGTCACGCCCGCGATTGCGGCAACGTTCGTAAACGTTCCGTCGTGATTGTTGTGGAACAAGGCGGCATGGGGAGGCGTGGTTTTACCGCTCAACGCGTCGTACGTCGAACCGTTTACCAAATAGATATCGAGCCATCCGTCATGATCGTAGTCCAGCAGACAGACCCCGGATCCAGTCTCCTCGATAATGTACTTCTTCTGCGGCGTGCCCATGGTGTGGTGCCAGCTTGTCAGTCCGGCCTTTTTTGAAATGTCCTCGAAAATGACCGGACCGCTTTTCACAAACCCGCCGGCCGTAATCGGGCGATGTTCCGAATCGAATACAGGCGGGATGACGCCGGCAGTTGCTGATCCCCCCTGAGAACCGTTCGCTGTCAGGGTACTTTGACCCGAATTCTGGATCTCCTGTTCGTGCAGTTGCCCCCATGCGGTAGAAAGAAGAAGAGACACTGCTCCCGCGAGCGCCATGGCCCGCAAGAACTTCCATCCATATCTGTTGCTCATAGACCTGACTTCCTTTGCTGTGCGACATTATATGAGTCGCTACGTACGATGTGCATCCTCAAAAGGGTTTAGAAAAGAACATTTCGGAGTTTGGACGGCTGCTCAGATAGCCCCCCGTGGAGCTCGTTGCCGATGGCGAACTCGACCGGCACAAAGGGCCGACAAAACTTCAAAGATGGGCGACCTTTCGATGGATAGGAAATCGACGGGTCAAGGCAGGAAGCGAGAATCTGTCTCATGAAATGCCTTGTCGCATTGGTGCGGTGCGTGAGACTTGCTTCAAGGCGGGTCTCATTCCAGTCATCGCCATATGTATTCTAGTTTATGGGACAGCTTTTAGATGTGACGCTGTATGATACTTGTTATTGTCGGTGAGCCCGAAGGATTCCGCGAAGTCCGCATTATCCCACCGCAGAGCTGTGCATATCCGCTAACGCGAGATGCCTGTCGGATTATTCTCCTGTTGGAAATTGGAATGAATAGCCAGCGTAATTTCCGACTCTGCACCCTCGTTATCGCTGTCGTACTGATGGTTGTGCCGTGCCGGGGACAGAATATCTGTCCATGGCTGAACGTAGCTACGGCATCAGGATTGCTCGGTGGTCCCTCAACATTGTCAATGACGAAAACCAGCGATCATGTCGAGATCTGCTTGTTTCGTCGCAACGAATTGTCCGCAGAAGCCGATCTTCGAATCACGGTCGCCGCCATGAGCGACATACGGCACGCGAACCACAGCTTCACATCTTACGAGCAGTCTTGTCGTTCACGAGTTGTATCTTTAAAGGGGATTGGAAACAACGCTGTCTTGTGTGCAAACGATCATGGAAAGGTCCGCACAGCGGAGGTGACCGGCCGGGTTCGCGATAAGGCCTTCACCGTGACGATAACGGCCCGCAAGAGTATTGAGATGTCCGCCGACGATCTCGCGGAAAAGGCCAAAATGGCAGCCGAGCAGGTCGCTGGTGCATTGTTCTAGAAGCTGTCTCATAATATGCAATTTCGCGTTGGCGGCGCGCGTGAGACCCGCTTCGAGGCGGGTCTCATATCAGTCGTCGCCATCGGGTTTCCAGTTTATGAGACAGCTTCTAGGAACCGGTTGCCCACCGTAACTGAGGAGGACGCAATGAAGAACTGCCGCGACGCAAGGGGAGTTGGCCACGCCCGTGGAAGATTGAAGTATTCGATGGTTAGCGCACTGACCCTCGCAGTTATCGCTTTTTTTGGCGTTGCGAATGCCCACTGTGCAACTACATCTGTCCCCACCATTGAAATTCACGCGGCCCGCTACGCCTTTACTCCCTCGGAAATCACCTTGAAGAAGGGTGAGACAGCGAAGCTGGTTTTCGTCGCGGATGACGTCCCACATGGAATTACCGTGCAAGGCCTGGGCATCGACCTCGAACTTCCGAAGCACAAGCCTCGCGCGATATTGGTGACCCCGGAGAAGATTGGCGATTTTCCAGGGGAATGTTCTCACTTTTGCGGCAGGGGGCACGATCACATGACGTTTGTTGTCCAAGTACGACCTTGACGGCTATCGGGAACAGAACATAGAGGCAAGATTTCCTCGCAAGGCAGTTCCGGCGGGTTCTTAGGCGCTGGCAGGCCATTAGGGATGACAACCAGTTCCGCGACTACTGCAATTTCCGAAACTGCATCGTCGGTCACTGGAGCGCATAGCGTATCGTGACCTTTATCCGGGGAAACACCGGACAGGTGCCGGTAGGTAGCAGGTCACCATCAACTCGTTTTTGGATGATGCGCGCTGAGAAAATAGCCTGGGCAGGGTTCCCAAAGTTTCCCCAAAGTGGAAGCACGCAGGCGAGGAGCTAACCCGCTAAATCATTGAACAAATTGGTGGACGCGGAAGGAATCGAACCTTCAACCTGTCGATTAAGAGTCGGCTTTGGCAGCATGGAGTACGTGGTTTTTCATAGACTTAACCGGAGCCGGAAGGCGTCTTTGGAGTACATTCGGCGCGCAACGGTTCCCAAAACGGTTCCAAGTTTGGTCGCGGAAGAACCGTTAGATTATTAAGATGTAAATCGTTGCTTTCCCCGAGACTGTCTTCATCTCCACCATCGATCTAGCTCCTCCTGTATTCGCCAAAACTGTTGGCCCTTAACATGGAGTAAGAGTTGGACGGATTTGCAGGCCATCGAACAGAATCCCTCCCATCCATCACCCATGTTTTTATGGCACTTGACGCCATAACAGCAGTATGGCATGATATGCCATATGAAGGCTGACCTGCTCATTCATGAACGTGTTTTCTTTGAAGATGAGTTCATGATTGAGATCAAGGTTTGGCGTGTACCTGAGCCGGTTCCCCCCACTACCCACGGTCTGAAATACTCGCTTTTTTACGGTCGCGCCGGGTTCCGTATCGTGGGTTACGACAACGAGAGGGGTAAGGGCGATCATTGCCATTATAAAAACCAGGAGCAGACGTACGAATTCACTTCCATCGAAAAGCTGCTGGCGGACTTCAAAGCCGACGTTGAGAAGGCGAGAGGGGCAAAGATATGAAGAAGCAATCGAATAAAAGAGAAATCAAACTTCACGTTGGTGAAGACTTCGACTCGCTTTCAAAGCGTGTGGCGAGCGCTTGGCATCGTGCGGAACATGGCGAGGAAGTTAGAGAGCGCCATGTGACGTTCGCGTCATGGGGCGCCATCTCTAGCGTGATGACAGAGAAGCGGTATGAATTGCTGCGTTATGTTCGCCGTCATCCTGTCCAGAGCGTTGCCTCTCTCGCGCGAGACATCGGGCGGGATTACAAAAGGGTTCACGAGGATGTGGAAGCATTGGCAGAGATCGGCCTCATTGAGCGCGACCACGGACTCAAGGCACCTTTTGACCAGATTCAGGCAACGATTAGTATTTGACTGGCCCCATTTACGATCATGTTCTCGCTCGTGTAAGGCGATGAGAACTTCGAGGCTACCCACCGGTCGGCACTCCGCCGAGGCTTATGTTCTGAATTAAGATTGTCTCTGCCAAATCAAAATACCGCGATTTGAACTCCTCATTGCCCTATCTTTGCGGCGGAGCGGCCAGGTTTACTTATTCTCTTTGAGGAAGCCCTAGCCTTTTCTTCATTCACAAC
>JBOGLY010000096.1:0-8872 GCA_050746425.1 Acidobacteriaceae bacterium | reverse complement strand
AGTAGCAGACATGCCCTTTGCCAATTGCGCCTTTACCACCGACTCAGTGCGGGCCTTGGCCAAGGACTTGGCGATGACCTCCGCTTCGCGTTCGCGTGGCACCGCCATGGCACCATCCACATCTCCGATCACGAGATCTCCCGGATTGATCCAGACTTCTCCCAGCAGAAGCGGGACCCGGTAATCTCGAACGGTGCCCCTGCCGCGCTGGTCGAGAGCGTAGGAGCCGCGGCAATACACTGGGAACTCAAGCGCAAGAATCTGATGCGTGTCCCTTACGAAGCCGTTGCAAATCGCCCCAACCGCACCCCGCCTTAGAGCGGCCGTAGACATCAACTCACCGAAGAGCGCATACGGAGCGACCGAGCCGGAGCAGACGTAGATGTCGTTGCTGCCCAGGCTGTCGAGCGCTTCCAGCATTTTCCCCCACGGCCTTGCCTCGCTTGGCGACTCCGAGATGTCCTCTTCCAACACCGTCATGGCCCTTCCCGCGAGCACATTTCTCTTGCGTGGATCGAGGGGGCGCAAGTCCGCAGGCAGGAACTGATTTCGCAGGCCCATCTGGTCGCAGATGTCTCCGACGACAGCCGTATAGAGCTCGTTTCGAATGACCGAGAAGAACTCCTCGTCGCCGTTCCATTCTGCATCCATCGTTCGATTGTCGTTGATCATTTGTTAGATCCGTTCGGCAAGGATGTCGGCGCAGAGCGCGCTCAGACCGCCAACGATGGCGTCGAGGAAACGCTCGCCCTTCTGCGCCGTGGCCAGGCACGGATCGCCGAATCCTCCATGATGGCTCATCTCATTCATCGACTTATAGACATCGACCAAGGAGCCAGCCAGCATTTCGCTTCGCGAGTACGTCGATTCCGCGAGAATGCCATCTTTTTCCGCTCTCGACATATCGACTAGCTCGCCGGCGACAGCCAAAACGACGGAGGTCTCCAACTCACATGCGTGGCCCATGCCGCCAAACTCGCTTCCCCGAATTGCCGCAATCTCCTGTTTTGCAACCTGCCAGTACGTCGCTCCGACAATCTGCATGTTTGGAAATTCATGCCCGAGCTCCTGGACGCTGGCGGACAGCGCGGCCCGGTTGCCGCCATGGCTATTGATGAAGAGCAGCTTTCGAAAACCATGCCGATGGACTGAAAAAGTGATATCGCGAATGACACTCGACATCGTACTGAGCGTTGCGCTCATGGTGCCGGCAAAGGTGAGATGATGGCTGCTGCATCCGAGCCAGATGGCCGGAAGGCACAACAATTTTTCCGGAGCGCTCCGTTCCAAGCGCCGCACAATCTCGCCGCCGATCAGATAGTCCGTTCCCATTGGCAGGTGCCAACTATGCTGCTCCAGGGCGCTGAGGCAACAGACGACAGCAATATCGCTGCGGCAAAGCGCGTCTACTTCGGGCCACTTCATCCTCTCAAGAAACACTATGCGTCCTTTCTCCCAACTAATCTGAAACAGCCATCATGTCAATCTCTACTCTGATCCCGCCCCAGAGAACTGCCTGGATCGCCGTCCGCGCCGGATACGGCGGTTGAAAATAGCGCCGGTACACGTCATTGAAAGCGACCCAATCTTCTATGTTCTTGAGGTACACAGTCACTTTGAAGACCTGGGCCAGACTTGCGGACGCTGTTTCAAGCTGGCGTCGGCAGTTCTCGAGGGTCAGTGCCGTCTGTTCTTGTATGCTCTCGCCAACGATGTTTCCATCGTCGTCGATCGGTCCCTGGCCACTGATGGCGACGATTGCTCCGCTTTTGATTTTCAACGCGCCAGAATAAGGACCAATCGCCTTGTGCTGCGCCGCACCCCTCGGCATTTCAATCGAGGCCCGAGACGCTTCGGACTGCGCCTGCGGCATTGGATTCGGAAGATATCCTAAAAAGCCTGCCACCCGCCAGCGCCCGTCGATACGGCGCAGCCAATACACTGTTTGCCAGTTCAGAACGAGTTCGCGCGCTTCCGTAGTGACGGCGCGTCCGTTTATCTTCTTGTGCGCCATCGCCACATCGCCGCGGATTTCGATGTCCCGCAGTACGGATGCCTTGAATAAAAATTGCCTTGTGTCTTCACCCACCAGCATTGTCTTCTGGAACTCGGAAGCCTGCCGAAGCCACTCGTCCCGATATGTATCTAGCGATGGGAAAGCGATCCTCCAATGGTCGGGATTGGATGGGCCAGCATAGCCCACGAACGATTCGGCATGGAAGTCATCGGCGGTCTTCGACCAATCTCCTTCCAGAAATGCCGCGATGTCTCTGTCGACGAGAATCTCCCAAATCCGGGAGCGATCAGGGTCGCCGGGCGGAAAAGGATTCTGATCGTGCGGGCTCATGGTTCTGACGTCCAATGGCGCACCCTGTAGTGCGCCAGCGCATCGTGATCGAGTTCGACCCCCAGGCCCGGGCCCTCCGGCACTCGAACGCTTCCGCCTCCAATCTGTAGAGCTTTCCGGAGCAGATCGTGTTCCCGAACCAGTCTTCCGAAGATATCGGCGGGCAGAATGGCCAGCGCCGCCGCGGCGCTCTTGTGCACGTAGCTGGCTTCGAGAATTCCCAGATCGACTTCGCTCCCGTGCCAGTAGGGCAACTCGAAGAGATCGGCCAGTGACGCCAGCCTGCCGAAGGCATATATGCCGCCATTGAAGTTGAAATAGTCGTTTGCCTCGCGCGCCACTGCCCGTGTTGCATCTTGCGGCAATTGCCCCATCTCCGCGTAGGGCAGCGAGACATGCATGGCAAGTGGAACATGGATTTTGCGGCGCAGATACCTCCAGGCCTCAACATTCCATCGCGGAATCGGATCTTCCAGGCAAAGCACGTTTCCGATCTCAGCCAGTTTGCGCGCGATCTTCTCGGCTTGTGCGGGATGCTCGAACCGCTCGTTCGGATCGAGAATCACGGAAACGCCGGATCCGCAGGCCTCCGCGATACTTCGGCACCACTCGACAACAGGGTCCTTCAGCGTGCATTTGAACTTGATGCAATCGAATCCCAGTTCCTGGGCTTGTTTTGACTTTCGTGCAGCATCGGCGATTGTCCGATGACCCGTCCAGAATGCGCACCGTACTTCATCGCGAAACTTGCCGCCTAACATTCGATAGAGCGGAAGTCCATGGCTGCGCGCCAGTGCGTCTACAATTGCACACTCGAAGCCGTCATAAATGCGGCCCGGCGGGATCGGCAGGGCTTGCGGATTCAACTTAGCCGCATCCTTGCCGATCAATTCTTTCGCCACCGCCTGCAATGGCCCATCGCCAAGTCCCCGATACGCTTCACCCAACCCCACAACTCCATTTGAGAGATGAAGCTGAATGATCGCCTTCGGCACCTGGTCGAATTGCAGAGTCCAGCCTGGTTTCCCACCCAATGGCAATTTATGCAACGCATGATCGCTTTCAGGGCTATTCACGCTGTCGGGACGGGCCGGCACCACAACGTGATCCAACACGATGCGTTCAATAATCATTGGCCCGCCTTTTTGTCAAAAAGCATCGCGCTCGAACCTGCGTCGATTGTTATGCTTTGCCCGGTAATCGCGGCCGCCTCCGAGCTCAGCAGGAAACTCACCAGGTCCCCCACCTGTCCCGCCATTACCAGCGATGGAAGCAACTGCTTTGTCGCCGCGAAGGAGGAGAGCCACCCCTCCACGTCAGGCTCGAATTTTTCGATCAGGGCACGATTCTGCGGGCTCATGACTAGGCCAGGGTGGACACAGTTCGCACGGATGTTCTGCCCCCCGCAGTCAACCGCGATCCCTCGCGTAAAGGCCTCTAAGCCCGATTTGATTGCCGCATACACGGAATATCCGGCGACCGAGCGATGTGCGTGAATCGAGCCGATATTCACGATCGAACCTCCGATGGGCAGCATGACCCGCAATGCGGCGCGACAAAAACGGAACACTGCACGAAAATCCACATCCAGAATGCCTTCAAATTCCTCGTCTTCGATTTCCGCCACCGGTTTACACAAGCCCACGCCCGCGTTGTTGACCAGTCCATCGAGCCGCCCGTAACGCTTCAACGTTTCTACCACCACTTCGTCGGCTGCTCCGTCAGACGTGATATCCATGGCCATTCCGTCGATCTTGAATCCCTTGATAGCGAGCGCATGTTGCAACTCCGCGATACCGGAGGCATCCACATCGACCATCATTACCTTCCAATCGCGTTTCGCCAAAGCTTCGGTGATCCCGCTGCCGATTCCTGCCCCGGCGCCTCCCGTGACTATCGCCACTGGGCGGCTCCTTGTTGAAACATCTGGCAAATCGCTCGTGATGGATGTGGGCATAGGCCAGGATTGCGTAACGCCAGCGTTACTCAGTGGCTCAACCGCTGTCAATTAGGAAGATTGGATATATTCTGCCAGCTAGAAAGATGAGAAACGTTCTGTCCGTATCCTGTCTGTTTTTCCTATCGTAGAGGTTTCAGAAAAGTCGAAATGCAATGATTCAAAATTTCAGCACAATCATCTTGTCCTGCGTGATGTCGCGCATCGTATAGGGAATGCCGCCAATGCCGAGGCCGGATTGCCGCCTTCCGGAAAATGGCATCCAATCCGTGCGGAATGCCGTGTGGTCGTTGACCATCACAGCCGATGCGTCGAGCAGCGTGGCCGCGGTGAGTGCAACGTCGATATCGCGGGAGAATATGGACGCCTGAAAAGCGAAAGGCAGCCCGTTGGCTTGAGCGATGGCGACGCGAATGTCGCGATAGCCATATATACCGACGACAGGGCCGAAGATCTCCTGTCGAGATACGCGGGCTGTGGACGGCGGCTCCACGAGGATAGTCGGCTGATAGAGGCGGCTGCCGACGCGCTCGCCGCCAGTCGTCAATCTGCCTCCGGCCTTGAGCGCCTGCTGGACCCAGTCGTCAACTCGATCGACCTCCTTCGGCAGAATCAACGGCCCAGCCTCGGTCTCCGGTAGCGTCGGGTCGCCGATTTTCAATTTTCGAACTCTCTCCGTGAAGCGAGTCACGAAATCTTCCTTGATGTCCTCATGAACGAAAATTCGCTGCACGGAAACGCATACCTGGCCGGCGTGGTAATAGCTGCCTTTGACGAGCGGCTCAATCATGCTGTCGAGGTCCGCCGAGCGGTCGACGATCACCGGCGCGGCTCCGCCATGCTCCAGCGCGCATCTTGTACCGGGCGCGAGCCGGGACCGCAAATGCCACCCGACTTCGGCCGAGCCGATAAAGCTCATAAACGCCACGCGTCGATCGACGACGATGCGTTCAGCCAGGGCGACATCTTCGACAACCAACGTCTGGCACCAAGCTTCCGGCAATCCAGTTGCATGAACGAGTTCAACCAGATGGAGACAATTGAGCGGAGTGGTCGGGGCCGGTTTGATGAGCACCGGGCAACCCGTCGCGATTGCCGGAACAATCTGATGAACGATCAAGTTCAGCGGATGATTGAAGGCTGAGATCGCGACGACCACCCCGATCGGCTCTTTCGTCGTAAAGGCCCAGCGGTCCTTGCTGGCCGGCGTTAGACCCATTGGAATTTCCCGGCCTGCGAGATGCTCGAGCTCGGAGGCAGCAAGATCAATTCCATTGATCGCGCGCGTCACCTCGACCCTTGCATCGGTCAACGGCTTGCCGCCTTCCTGGGCGATGAGCAGAGCGAAGCGATCCAGTTCGCTTTCAACCATGCGGGCAAGCCGCTTCAGTATCTCAATGCGCCGGTAGGCAGGCAGCCAGTTTGGGCGGTCCGCGAAACATTTCGCGGCGCGGTCGAGCTTCTGTTCGGCGCTGGCAGCATCGTCCAATGGAACATCGGCGATCGCAGCGCCGTCATATGGTTGAGTGACTAACATCCGCCCTCCGCATGAAATTGTTTCACCACATTTTGTCGACCTGGGCGAAGCGGAGAACGCTCGCGATTCGCCGCAGCCGCAGATTCCTCGATTTGGCTCGGAATGACAGTGTATCTAGAGAAGAGCGTTAGTAAGGCGGCCAGTCGATGGCGGTCCCCTTAAAGAGGTACACGCATTTCTCGATGCGTTTGGCGCCGTCGTGTACGGCGAAGGTCTTGGGCTTGCCAGTTGGTCCGGTGCTCCACAATGAGCATCCGGCATACGCTCCATCCTTGCGCAGAATGTAATAGATCATGTCGACATAGCGCAGCCTGCGCGGGTCATCTTCGTAGTTTCTTGCGATGCGGCGTAGTGTTGCGAGGCCAGCCTGCTGCGGACTCAACCCCTGGCGCATCAAATCGACAATGCTGTGAGCCCCCGCCACTTTAATGTTCTCTTCACCACTGCCGGTCGCACCCGCGGAACCTACGTCCTGGTCCGTGTAGCACCCGGCGCCGATAATTGGCGAGTCGCCGAGCCGTCCTGGGAGCTTCCACGCCAGCCCCGAAGTCGTCGTCGCGCCGGACATTTCGCCTTTCGCATTCAGCGTCGAGACATGGATCGTACCGGTAGTCGGCCACAGCACCTGCTCCACGGCTTCCCAGCGCTTCTCCGGCGCAATCCCCAGATCGGCGGCCATCGTCATCAGCCGTCTGGACCGCGCGTGGATGGCCTCCACATCCGCCGGGCCGGGATTCCGCGGAATAGCCCTTTGCAAATTGGCCGAAGATTTCGGTGTCGTATTGCCGGGCAACGGGTCCTTCCACTCTGGACTGGATAATCCCGGTCCCCACCAATCTTCAGTGGAATTATTTTCCTTCCATAGCATCCAGATTTTGCGCGCGTCGTCCGTCAGCAGATTCTCGCGGGGAAATCCTTCATCCACGGCGAACCGCTCCGCGCCGTCGCCCGCCAGCATGACATGGCCGGTATGCTCCATCACCTTGCGCGCCACCAGGCACACATTTTTGATGTTCCGAACCCCGCCGACGGATCCCGCGGTCCTGGCCGGCCCATGCATGCAGCAGGAGTCCAGCTCGACCACACCTTCTTCGTTTGGCAGACCGCCGAGGCCGACGCTGTGGTCGCTGGGATCGTTCTCGCGCCCGAGGCAGATATGGTGGGCCGCATCCAGCGTGTCGGAGGCCTCCTGAAGCATCCGATAGGCCTCATCGATGGTGTTGTCTCCAGTGTGGCGCGTCACGATTACCGGTTTGTTCGGCGGCGACATCTTCTTCACCGCTTCGCTAGTCACCTCCGTATGGGACTGGATATCGTTCACCTGGGCCCGTACGGTGGCCGCTCCCATACCGCCCGCTGCGAGCGCGGCACGAGAAAGAAAAACTCTTCGCGTGGTCATCCTTTTCCCCCTCAGTTGGAATAAGAACTTCTAACTTCACGCAAGGTCAACCTAAACGCCAACTGCATCCGATCGCGTTTTCTCGCTCACAATCCCGATAGGTCGTACATCGCGGGACTTTTTCGGAACCAGTCGGTCTTCATGCCGTCATACGCGATTCCAAGCACAAACCATACGCCACCCAGAATTTTTGCGTGCACCGGCAGACTGAGCCAGATGGCCAGACAAAAAAGAAGACCCAGCGCGGGAAGAATTGCATCGGCCACCACTCGGGGCCGGTGTCCCGGTCCGGGAGCGAAATAAAAGCGGCGGATGGTGGCAGCATTCACGCCCATGAATGCCAGGAAAGCCCCAAAGTTGATCAACTCCGCAGCCTGCTCGTAGTTGAACACTAAAGCGCCGGCGAAGGTGACAATTCCAATAAACCAAAGACTGTAGACCGGCGTTGAACGCTTTGCGCTCAGGTGCGTGAAAAATCTGGAAGGTATTACACCATCGCGACCCATCCCGAACAAGAGTCTCGAAAGCCCTGCTTGCGCGGTCATCCCAGAGCCGAGGTTCGCCACAATCAGAATCAGAGCGAATGCCTCAAAAAGAATCGGTCCGCCCACCCGACGGGCAACATCCATAAACGCGGTCTCGATGTTCGCAAACGTTTGGTAGTCCGGCCAGACCCGCTGCGCAAGATAGATTTGCAATCCGCCGAAGATGCCCGTAAAAACGCATACAAGAACGGTGGCCAGCAGCACGTCGCGTCGTGGATTTCTTGCATCTTCCGATAAGGTGCTGACCCCGTCGAATCCGCCGTAGGTTAAAGCAGCCAGCGACGTGGCGGTCGCGATCGACGAGACGTGGAAAGTGTGGGGATCATAGAACGGCTGCGTCGCAAACAGTCCATGCCAGCCTTCCAGCACAAACAGGAAACGCACCGCGAGGACAATAAACGCAAGGACCACCGTCATCATCACGATGAGAAGGACGAGGTTCGCACCCGATGTTGCGCGCATTCCGCGCAGGTTGATGAAGGTCATTGCGGCCACCAGGACCGCCGCCCAAACCATGTAGGGTACTTCCGGAAGCAGACGGTGGAGCGTGACGGCTGCGTAGATGGTACAGACCAGGGGCACAAGCAGATAGTCGAGGAACATCGCCCATCCTGCCATGAAGCCCAGATGCGCATTGAGGCCGCGACCGACATAGACGTAGGCCGATCCCGCCGAAGGGTAAAGCGATGCCATTCGTCCATAGCTATATGCAGTCAGGACCATGGCCACCATGGCCAGCAGGATGGTCGTGACGGCATGTCCGTGGGAGAGCTGCTGCACCAGCCCAAAAAGCGGCACCGCCGCAATCGGCATGATGAGAATGATTCCGTACAGAATCAAGTCCCATAAGGTAAGAACCCGCCTCAACCTGGGCGGTTTACCGGGGCCTGTCGCGATCGGGACTGTGGATTCATTCATCCGCCATCTCCGTGATGGACCGCGCGTGAACGATCCTCCCGCGCAGGCTGCGGCGGACGAGCCGCAACTCTCCATTGCAACGCGCGAAAGCCTCCCGCGGGGACTGACAGTTTGAGAGGCTGGTCGCCGGAGTCGATTGGCCGCTGCCTATTCCCTTCCAGATCGAACC
>JBOGLY010000095.1:0-8903 GCA_050746425.1 Acidobacteriaceae bacterium | reverse complement strand
GCGCATAGACTGGCTGAGGTTCCACCATGGCATCGATTGAATCCAAGTTGCGCCGCAACATCGATTCGAGCCATCGCTCGGGCTGTTGGCGATAGAGCGCATCGCGCTTGTCTCCGCTGGGCCGCCGGCGAGCCACCAGTTCGGCAATCATTTGGCGAAGTATCGGTGCGGAATCGTCGGTCAACAAGGTGGTGTTGACGCCGCTACCGAACAGGATTTCCTCCGATCGCGCAAAGGTGTTTTCCGCGGCGCTGGTCCGGACGCGGGCAAACTCTAGCCCATTCCAAAGCAAGCCAACTTCGCTGCCGCTGCGAAAAACGATTTCCATGTCCGCAACAGCATGAATGGGAAGCAGCGCCTGCACGCGCTGGACGGCGGGCTGAAAGCGTTCTTCCGCGGCGACGGTATTGGGCGCATGGACCAGGCGAGACTCGAAATTGCCTTGATCGCTGTATTCGCGCTTGAAGAGTTCTTCCGTCTTTTCATCGAGCTCAAAGAGTTCCCATTTGGCGGCGCGCGAGTTCATCCACGCCAATCTTGCGGCTGTTACGGCAGATTTCCCTCGCGGCACAATCAGTCGTAGCCCCTCGACCAGGCGCTTTCCGCCGCTTTGCTCCCGACAATGATGCAGCCACAGTACGCCAAGCGTCAGGATGCCGTCGACAAGCGCTTGACTTTCCGCTGAATTGATTGCGATCAAGGCCCAGGCGGAGTTGCCGTGCAGCAGCGTGCCACGCGCGTAAGACGGGCCGAAGCTGCGTTCCAGATCCATAGCGGTGCGCAGTCCATCGACAGTGCAGTCAGGAAAATAATGCGGCAGAAGGCGCTCCAGCAGGGGAATAAACCGGGTGCGAATATTGTCGCGCTGGGAGGGAAGGCGGCGCTGATGTGGTTGCAATTCCATAGTCTGCAGCTTTGGCTGGCCCATGCGCAGAACATGCAGGCGAAGGCCGGTTTTGCGCACGGTGATGTCAACAATGTGGCGAATGCAGTTACGTTCCTCCGACCAGATGTGCAGCACGCACTTGCCATGTTCCGCGACAACGATTGCTGTGGACAACCGCAGATCGAAAAGAACGCGCCCGTTTTCAAGCACCACGGCAGCCGGCTGGTCGTTGAGAAACGTTTGCAACTGGTGTGCAAGTTGTTCCGGTGAGGGGCCGTCTACCATCCCATGCGTTCTCGCAGAGCGGTGATATGCGCCGTATGGTGACGACCATGCCATGCGTACAGAGCGACGACCTGCCCCACAGTTTGATTGCCGGATTCAGGGTGTTTGTACCCGCGCTTAGACCCGTCGGATTCATTCAACGAGCGCAGCATTGCAGTCCAGCGCGCGTGAAGCGCATCAAGCAATTGCAGCGAGGTTTCGACGGGCTGGGTGCGCGCGTCTTCCAACTCTGCCCACAGATTCTCTTTGTAGGGCGCGATCATGGGCCAATCTTCGGTGAGCGCACGGCGCAGCCGCGAAGTGGCCTGCATATGGCTGTCGGCGACGTGGTGGACGGTTTGACGCACACTCCAGCCGCCATCGCGGTATGGCGTATCGAGCTGCGATTCGGAGAAACCGCTCACGGCATGGCGAAGCTTTTCCGGCAGGTCCGAAATAGACTCGATCGCGGCAATTCGCTCGTGCGGAGATAAACTCGCGGGTCGCGAGAATTTTCCGATTGGGTGGCGCAAATCGTTGTTCATGCCCTCCACGCTACCACGGAAGCTTGTTGAACGTGGAGGAGAAGTCAGTTCCAGGTGGCGAAGGTGGTGCGGAAATGCGTCGTTCGGCCTGAGCGCGAATCTAAAAAGATAGAATCAAACCACATCGCTCGCGCGCACCAATGCGAAATGTTAGAGGAGTTATTGAATGCCCGCATCGCCTGACACTCGTAAGTTCTTCTATGAGCACCTTGGCTTGAATGAACGACTGCTGGAGCAGTGCTTGTCCGCGGCAATGTCGGCGGGCGGGGACTACGCCGATCTTTACTTTGAATACGTCACTGCGAGTTCACTTCTGGTGGACGAGTCGCTGGTTAAGTCCGCGAGCCAGGGCATCAGCGCGGGCTGCGGATTGCGAGTGGTTTCGGGGGAGCGCACCGGATATGCATACACGGACGATCTTTCTCCGGAACGGCTTATACGCGCCGCCCATACCGCCGCGTTGATTGCGAGCGGGCCCTCAAAGCACCAAGTGCAGGCTTTTCGCGAGGCTCCTTCGCCTGGACTGTATACCATTGCCGGTGCCGGAGCCGATTCGGAAACAGCAGCAAAGCTGGCGCTGATTGGACGCGCCGATCGCACCGCGCGCGCCTACGACGCGCGCATTGTTCAAGTGCAGGCAAGTTTTTCGGATGAGTTGCGTCGCATACTTGTCGTGGGTTCTGACGGAAGTTTTGCGACGGACACTCAGCCTCTGGCACGTTTGAACGTTTCGGTGATTGCGAAGGAAGGGGAGAACATTGCGCGCGGAAGTTCCGGCGGCGGCGGCCGGGTGTTGCTGGATTTTTTCCTGACAGACAAGACGCCGGAATATTTTGCAATGGAAGCGGCTCGACAAGCGGTGTTGCAGCTTGGCGCTGTTCCGGCCCCCGCCGGGGAAATGCCGGTCGTGCTTGGTCCCGGCTGGCCCGGAGTTTTGTTGCATGAAGCTGTGGGCCACGGACTGGAAGCCGATTTCAACCGCAAGAAGACATCGGCCTTCGCCGGATTGATTGGTCAGATGGTCGCCAGTCCCAAAGTTACGGTGGTGGACAACGGGACAATGCCCAATCGCAGAGGTTCCTTGAATGTGGACGATGAAGGTTCGCCGACGCAGGAGACGGTGTTGATTGAAAATGGAGTGCTGAAGGGCTACATGAGCGATAAGCTTTCGTCGCGACTAATGGGGATCGCCGACACAGGCAATGGCCGGCGCGAGAGCTATCAGCACATTCCCATGCCGCGCATGACGAACACTTACATGCTGGCCGGGCAGGACGACCCCGGAGATATTATTCGCAGCGTACAGCGCGGATTGTATGCGGTGAATTTCGGTGGAGGACAGGTCGATATCACCAACGGGAAATTTGTTTTTTCGGCGTCGGAAGCCTACCTGATCGAAGATGGAAAAATTACTGCGCCGGTGAAAAACGCGACGCTGATCGGCAATGGGCCGGAGTCGTTGAAATATGTTTCGATGGTCGGCAACGATTTGAAACTGGATGAGGGCGTTGGCACCTGCGGCAAGGCAGGGCAGAGCGTTCCGGTCGGTGTCGGGATGCCGACGGTGAAACTCGACAAGATGACGGTAGGCGGGACGAATTAAACCATCCGCTAACGTTCAAGGCTCAGGACGACGACTTCCCGGGAATTGTCGGAGGAATATTTTGGTGAATAGCACAGCGACAGTTACAGCAAGTGGAATTGATCGAGAATTTGTAACTGGAATTGTTACAAAGGCAATACGCGCTGGGGCGAGCGATGCCGAAGCGGTGTTCTCCGACGGGGATGAGTTTGAGACTCTGGTGCGACTCGGCCAGGTGGAGCAGTTGAAAGAAGCAGGCTCTCGCGCGGTCGGCTTGCGCGTGTTTCAGGGCAATCGCGCTGCTTCCACATCTACCAGCGACCTTTCCAGCGAAGGAATTGAGCAGCTCGTTTCCGGCGCCATGACGCTGGTTCGCGTAACGTCGGAGGATCGTTTCGCGGGATTGCCGGAGGATGGCGAGTTCGGTGCGCTGACTGAAGATCTTGACCTTTATTACGATGATGTCTACTCGTTGCTGCCGATCGAACGGATAGACTATGCGCGGCGCACTGAGGCTGCGGCCATGGCTGCCGACACGCGCATTAAGAATTCTGGAGGCGGCAGCTTTGAGGCCGCGACCGGGCGAAAAATATTGGCGAATTCGCGTGGGTTCGTTGGCGAGGTCCGTCGCTCGTCGTGTTCGATCAGCGCGCAACCGATAGCGCAAGCGGCCGATGGCGGCATGCAGCGCGATTATTGGTACTCCAGCCAGCGGTCGTTGGCGTTGTTGGAGTCGCCGGAGTCGGTGGGACTGGAAGCGGCGCGAAGGACCGTGCGCAAGCTGGGTGCGCGAAAAGTGCCAACGCAGCGAGTCCCGCTGGTGTTTGCGCCGGAGGTTGCCAGTTCGATTCTGGGCGCGATCATTGGCGCGATCAATGGGAACGCGGTATACAGGAGCGCCTCTTTTCTGGCAGGAAAGCTGGGAGAAGCAGTAGCGGGAGGCAATCTGACGGTCATTGACGACGGCACCAGGCGAGGCGGTTTCGGCAGCGCGCCGTTCGATGGAGAAGGATTGCCGACGCGACGCAAAATTGTGCTCGACCAGGGAGTGCTGACCAGTTATCTGCTGAACACCTACACCGGACGCAAGCTGGGATTGCGGTCAACTGGAAATGCGTCGCGCGGTCTGGCGGGGAATCCTGGAATTAGTTGCGGGAATTTTTCTCTGGAACCTGGATTGAAGACGCCGGAGGAGATCATTGCGGATGTCCAGAGCGGCCTCTATGTCACCGATCTGATTGGCCACGGCGTGAACATCGTTACAGGAGATTATTCTCACGGCGCGTCCGGGTTATGGATCGAAAATGGAGAGCTAGCATATCCGGTGGAAGAAATTACCGTGGCGGGAAATCTCAAGGAGATGCTCCACAATATTTCGAGCATCGGTAACGATTTGATTTTTCGCAGCGCAGTGGCGTGCCCAACGATCTGCATAGAAGGAATGACGATCGCGGGGGAGTGAAGTATTTCCACGCTTTGCGCATGAGGCGCGCAAAGGACGGAGCACTCAAATGGAGATTGCTGCAGAATGCGAGCGAGCGTCAGGAAAAGCAGGTCTTTCTACTACGACAAAAATTGGCGCGCTTCGGTCTGGATGACAATTTTTTACTTCGCTTGGGGTGAAACTTTTTAATCGCATTCCTTGTGGCGTTGGGAAAGATAACGGTTGCTTTTATGCGGCGGCTTCTTCCTCGTCGCTGGTCATGATCTCAGATTCCATGACGCGAGCCAGGTGAACGCCAAACCAGCGCTTGTCGTCGTACCAACTTTGTTCGAGAACATAGCCGCTTTTCAGTAGCAGATCTTCCACATCTTCTGGACAAAACTTGTAGCTATTTTCTGTATGGATGGATTCTCCGCGCCTGAAGTCAATGCTGCGATGGAGCATTTCCACATGGACCATTTGAGTTCGCTTGCTGTCCAGGTGCATTTCGATACGGCTTTTTGTGGCGTTCCAAATGGCGCGATGATCGAAAGCATCCAGCGAAAAGTTCGCGCCTAGCTCGCGATTCAACCGCGCCAGCATATTTTTATTGAATTCGGCAGTGACGCCGGCAGCGTCGTTGTAGGCGGCGAGCAATGGTGGTACGTCTTTCACCATGTCTGTGCCCAGCAGCAACGCATCTCCGGGCTGCAGTTGAGTTCGCAGCCAGCCCAGGAGTTCGATCGCATCTTCAGAATCGAAATTTCCAATGCTGGAACCGATGTAGAGAGCCAACCTGCGGCCATTCGCCGGAAGGTCCAGCGCTTTTTCATGAGTAAATTCGGAGCAGATAGGCTGCACCTCGATTTGCGGCAGAGCGGTCCGCACGTTGTGCGATGCTAGTTTCAGCGCGGCTTCCGATACGTCCACCGGAAGATAAATAACATGTCCCTGGCGAGCGATCAGCGTGCGCAACAGGACGAGCGTCTTGCTGGCGCTTCCCGCGCCAAGTTCCACAATGGACAGCGGCTCCTCGGTCATTCCAGCAGCGGTGGCAAGAATATCGCTTCCGTGAGCGGCAAAGATGGACTGCTCGATGGCGGTCAGGTAGTACTCCGGCAGCCGGGTGATTTCCTCGAAAAGCCGAGAGCCTGCCGCGTCGTAAAAAAGCCAGGATGGCAGATATTTCCGTTGTGCCGAGAACCCTTCAGAGACGGCTTGTGCCACTGCCAGGGTTTCTCTGGGCGGAAGAACAACCGTAGTGGTTGTGGGGTCGAGCAGAGAGGGAAAGTTCAATCGGTCCCTCCATCCGTAAGATACGCGGCATCCGCTGCTAGGCGGATGCCGGAGAACTGCCAGCGGGTGGCGGGGGCGAAGAAGTTTCGGTAGCTGGCGCGAACGTGAGTGGCAGGAGTCGCCACCGAACCTCCGCGAAGCACGAATTGGTTGCACATGAATTTTCCGTTGTACTCGCCGAGCGCGCCCGGTGCAGGCCGATACCCGGGATAAGCGACATACGGGCTGCGTGTCCACTCCCAAACATCGCCGAACATTTGTTTGGGCCGCGGGGAATTCTCCGCATCAGCTTCCATCTGCGCCTGCGCGGGATGCAGCGTTCCATTTTCGAGCAGGTTTCCACTTACAGGCACAGACCCTGCCGCATGTTCCCATTCAAATTCAGTCGGGAGGCGGGATCCGGCCCAGCGCGCGTAGGCATCGGCCTCGTAGTAGCTGACGTGGCAGACCGGGGTAGAAAGGAGATCGTCGAGCGGACTCAGGCCGCGCAAAGTAAACACATCCCACTTGTCAGACGGATTGCGACGCCAATAGAGAGGAGCCTGCCAATCCATTTTTTGCACCGTCTCCCAGCCGTCTGAGAGCCAAAGTTCGGGCCGGTTGTAGCCGTTCGCCTGAATGAACTCGAGAAAATCAGCGCAGGTGACGGGCCGCGATGCAATCCTAAACGGCTCGAGAAAGACCTTATGGCGCGAAAATTCGTTGTCGAAACCGAAGCCCTCTCCGCGATTGCCAACTTCAACTAAGCCTCCGGAATACTCCAGCCAACGCAGTGGCGCTGCATCGCTGGCGTACGCGGGGCGTGGTTCGGCATAAGAAGGCAGCAAAGGATTGGACCAGAAAGCGTGCTTGATGTCGGTCGCGATCAGCTCCTGGTGCTGCTGTTCGTGATGCATTCCGAGTTCGATGCAAGCGGCCATCTCCTCGGATGCACCATTTTCCAACAATTGCGCGATCCCGTCCTCGACCTGCCGGCGATATGCACGAATTTGATCCAAAGAGGGCCGGGAGAAAGATGCGCGAAGCTGCTTGTCTGGATGGTCGCCAAGAGACTTGTAATAGCTGTTAAATAGCCAGAGAAAATCTGGGTGGAAGGGGCGGTACGCGGGCAAATATTTTTGTAAAACGAATGTCTCAAAAAACCAGGTGGTGTGGGCCAGGTGCCATTTCACAGGACTGGCCTCAGGACACGACTGGACCATCATGTCCTCGGCGGTCAAAGGTTGAGCCAGTGTGTCGGTCATCGCGCGCACCGATCGAAATCGCTCCGCCAATGAGCCGCTGCGTACTTCAAGAGGTGAAACTTCTAAAATGCTCATGCGACAACCTCTAAAAAAGTGCTAGAAGTTAGGATGCACGCTGAGCAGCCGGGCAAGCGCATAGGCAGCTCCTGCGGCCAGGCCGCCGATCAGAACCGTTTGCAATCCGGACCGCCATGTACCGCCGCCGGTGAGGCGACCCTTAACCGCGCCAAAAAAGAAGAGGGCGATCAGGGTAATGACGACAGAGGCCTGCAATGCGGAGGAAACCCCCAGGAGCATGTAGGGAATTAACGGAATAATTCCTCCGGCAATGTAGGAAAAGGCGATGACGGTGGCGCTTTGACGGGCGCGAAAGCTGGCTGGTTTCTCCAGGCCAAGCTCAAACCGCATCATAAAGTCGACCCACGCCTGGGGATTTCGTTTCAGCGCCACCAGCACGGAATCGCTCTCCGGGCGGGTCACGCCGTACTCCTCAAAAATCTGGTAAATCTCTTCTTCCTCGTCGTGTGTTCGCTCTACAATCTCTTGTTCTTCACGATGACGCTCGCTGATGTAGTGCTCCACATCGCTGCGGGCCGCCAGATAACCACCCAGCCCCATCGCGATGGAGCCGGCGGCGATCTCCGCAAGGCCAGCCAATACGACGATGTGAGAGGACCCGACCGCGCCGGAAAGCCCGGCGGCCAGCGCAAACGGGACTGTCAAGCCATCGGACATGCCGATGACGACGTCGCGCACCAACTCGGTGGATTCGAAATGAGCTTCTACATGGTCGGAATGTGCTATATAGTGCATTCTGCGTAATTTATAGTCATTCAGGTTACTATACCGGGCGAGGAAATACGAAGTGCGTTTTTTCTAAAGGGGTGCGAAAGTTATTGCTTCGCAGCGCCACTAACCTTCGACCCCTACATCAACTTGATTTCAAGCAAGTGAATATTGACCGCTACTGGCCGCAGAAAAAGCTACAAGTTTGGATTAAGTATCGAGCTACTTCGGTTCATTTTCTGAATCCCGGGGGCGGGTCGGGATTGTCGCTTACGAAGCCGTATGGGCAATGTCGGCAGCCGGACTGGCAACAGAAGCCGCGTTTTCGGTGGTACGCCTCAGTAAAAACCAGGTACGGGCCGTCGAAATAGCAGTCATCTTCTTCAGTCCCGGTGGAGTCGATGGCGCGTGGATCGGACGGCCCCAGCATAACTGCATTGTAAAGGTGGACGATGAAAGAGTTATTGTCCCGAGCGAAACGGAGTGCAGCGAATGACCTTGCGGTTCCTTGCAAACGCAGGATCCTTCGCCCTCGGCTCAGGACGACAACCAACCTTGCATTCCACCGGCAGCGCGTTCGCCGTTAAATCTTCGAGATTGGCTGGATCGCGGGCTCGAGGGGAGTGGGGCCAACCTGGGCATTGCGGCGGCGGAGGCGGCTGATGAGTTGGTGGGGCAGGTCCGAACGGGTCATTTGAAGAACGGCCCATGCCGAGGCCAGCCATGCCGCAGTGCCGCATGCCAGTTGCAGCAAGTCGCGGGGAAATGTACCGCCAGAGGGCAGAAGCCGCACCACCTCGAAAAGAATTGCGAATGAAACGACTGCGGCGCTCAACGATTTCGCTAGCTCCGAATACTCAAGACCGCTGCACGGGAC
>JBOGLY010000094.1:0-8905 GCA_050746425.1 Acidobacteriaceae bacterium | reverse complement strand
GTATGGGATGTATGCAGGCGCGGGCATTGCCGGTCCGAAAAATGCAAACTGCACCCTCCCCGCATATGAATGCGCTTCCGATCTTCCCACCGGTTTCGGCAGCATGTTCCAGAACACTTTCAATTACTCCTCGCCGGAATACCAGGTAGGTATGAATCTGTCGATTAACTTGCGAAATCGCGTCGCCAAGGCAGACCAGTTCAGAGCCTCACTGGAATATAGGCAACGCCAAATTTCCTTCGAGGAGCAGAAAAAAAGTATCTGTTTCGACGTGCGGAATTCGCAGTTCGCTCTTCAGCAGGCCCAGGCCCGTGTCGATGCCGTGCAAAAGGCCCGCGATTTGGCTCACCGCACCTTCGACATCACCGAACAGGAACAGAAACTCGGCGCCAAGTCCACCTACGATGTGCTGGTCGCGCAACACGATCTGGCTATCGCCGAATCCGCTCTCGCGGCCGCAAAGACATCCTATGAAAAGGCCAGGGTAGATATCGACCGCGCCACCGGAGAAACGCTGGAGCGAATGGGCGTCTCCATCGAAGACGCGAAAACCGGCCAGGTTCGCCAACCATGACGAGCATTGCCGGACTCGCGATACTCTAAGCGGAAGAGCCATGGCGGAGCAACCCGTGTTTGATCCAGCGCAACGCGACCCAAAACAAATGCCTTCTATACTCGCAGTGGACGATCAGCCTCAAATCCTTGAGGCGCTGGAACTGCTGCTGCGGCCCGCGGGCTTCCAGGTAGAGCTGGCGCGTTCGCCACGCGCAGTCATCGATGCGCTTGCGAATAGCAGTTATGACGCGCTGCTGATGGATTTGAATTATTCGCGCGACACGACCTCCGGCCATGAGGGACTGGATCTGCTTCGACGTGTGTTGGAGATCGACGCTCAACTGCCGGTGATTGTGATGACGGCATGGGCCAGCATCGAGGTTGCGGTGGAAGCGATGCGCCGCGGCGCCCGCGATTTTATTACCAAGCCGTGGGAGAATGCGCGGCTGCTGACAATTGTTGAAAACCAGGTAAGGCTTCATGCCGCGCTGCGCCAGGCGCAATTCCTTGAAGCGGAAAATCAATTGCTGCGCGGAACCGGGAGGCCCGAAATGATCGCCGCGGCCCCCGCAATGCAACCCGTGCTGGATGCCGTCTCTCGAGTCGGGCCGTCGGATGCCAACGTTCTGATCACCGGCGAGCACGGCACAGGAAAAAATATTGTTGCTCGCACTCTGCATATGTTGTCCTCCCGCGCCAGTCAACCGTGGATTGCCGTCAACACTGGCGCGCTTTCAGAGGGTGTTTTCGAAAGTGAGCTTTTCGGTCACGTGAAAGGCGCGTTCACCGATGCGCGCGCCGATCGCATCGGACGCTTTGAACTGGCCAACCGCGGAACCATTTTTCTCGATGAGATTGCCAATGTTCCCATTCGCCAGCAAGCCAAACTTTTACGCGTGCTGGAGAATGGCGCAATTGAACGTGTCGGATCCTCGCACACCCGCCAGATCGATGTGCGCGTTCTCTCCGCGACCAACGCGGACCTGACGCGCGAGTGCGCGGAAGGCCGCTTTCGCCAGGACCTTTTGTTTCGGCTGAACACGGTAGAGATTCACCTGCCGCCGTTGCGGGAACGGCGAGAGGACATTCCCGCGCTCGCCGGTTATTTTTTGACGCGCTATGCGGCGCGCTACCGCAAGCAAATCGAGGGCGTGGACACCACTGCTCTGCAGGCGCTTCTCGAACATTCATGGCCGGGGAATGTGCGCGAACTTGAGCACTCGATCGAGCGCGCCGTGCTGATGGCTCGTGGTCCGCGGATTGTCGCCGCCGATCTGAATCTGCAAACAAAGAAAGCTGCCGACGCTATCGAGGAAATGAGCCTGGAAGCAGTCGAGAGTATTTTGATCCGCAAAGCGCTTGCGCGCCACGGTCGCAATGTCAGCCAGGCCGCGGATGCCCTTGGTCTGAGCCGCGGCGCCCTCTATCGCCGGATGGAAAAGTATGGCATCTAGTCTGGCAGGGAATAAGATCGCCGCATCCACAGGCCCGCTGCGGTCGCTGAACCGCTTCAAAATTCCGCGCTTACGGTTTGAAGTTCGACTGATCTGGCTTTTGCTGTTGCTCGTCATTCCCATTGGAATCCTCGGCGCGATTGCCTTGTACCTTTGGCCTGTTTCGTTGCCAGTGCGGGTGGTTGCAATATGCGCGCTGGCGGCGTTTGTCGCCACGATGACCGCTGCCGTATTTCGCCACGTTGTGCGCCCGCTACAGACGCTTTCGAACGTAGTAGCTGCACTGCGGGAGAACGAATATTCCATGCGCGCGCGCGATGCCGCCGAGGACGATGCCCTGGGCTATCTGGCCGCGCAAGTCAATGAACTGGCCGGCGATCTCCGCCAGCGCCGGCATCGGGAATCGGAAACCTTTGCGCTGCTTGAACGCGTTGTTGAAAGCATGGACCTTCCCGTGTTTGCGTTCGATGCCGCCGAAGATTTGCAGCTCGCCAATCCGGCAGCTCTCAGACTTTTGCAGATGTCGGAAAAATCGACGCTGCATCGAAGCGCCATTTCACTCGGCCTCGCGGAGACCCTTCATTCCCCGGACAAGGCGGTCGTTTCATTGAACATTCACGGCAGGGAAGGCCGCTGGATGTTGCGGCGCAGCAAGTTCTATCAAAATGGAATGCCTCACACGCTGCTGTTGCTTTCCGATGTGAGCGGCGTCTTGCGGGAGCAGGAACGGCAAGCATGGCAGCGATTGATTCGGGTGCTGGCCCATGAAGTGAACAATTCGCTGACGCCGATCAAATCGATCGCCGGCAGTCTTCGTTCGCGCATGATCGCCCGCGCCGATGTTCCCTGGGGAGCGGACAACACGTCACCGGTAAAGGATTCCGCTAAGACCGTAAATCCCGTGGACATGGAGCACGGTCTCGCTATCATTGAAGAGCGGGCTGAATCGTTAAACCGGTTTCTACAGGCCTACAGCCAGTTGGCCAAGCTGCCTGTCCCGGCCAAGGCCAACCTGCAAGCGATCGTTTTGCTGGATCGGGTCTGCCACCTTGAGACCAGGTTGCCGATAACCCTCGACATCGCGGACGACATTGAAATTTACGCCGATGCGGCCCAACTCGAGCAGGCGCTGATCAACCTGATTCGCAACGCGGCGGACGCAGTGTTGCAGGCTCACTCAGATAAAGTGTCCGCCCGAGTTGCGGTCATTTGCAAATCGCAGGTGGACAGCATCCTGATTCAGGTCGAAGACAACGGGACTGGGCTGGCGAACCCTGCCAATCTCTTTGTGCCGCTATATACCACTAAGCCGGGCGGCATGGGTGTCGGGTTGATTCTTGCGCTCCAGATCATCGAAGCCCACGGAGGTTCGCTGACCCTCATCAACCGTGAGGATGCTTCCGGCTGCCGCGCAACCGTGCGCCTGCCGATCATCTCCGATGTTGAGCGCGCTGCGATGTGAACTTTCACCTTCGTAAACTGGAAAATCTAGAGCATTTTTCCTGTTGGTCTAGGGCGCAGATTCCAGAGAGTCCGTCATACTGAGCAACGTGAAGGATCTCTGTATTTTTGGCAACTAGAGCACTTCTAATTTAAGTGCTGTCATATCCAGAGGAAACGAAGTAGTTGGCGCACTCGCCTGGCGAGACTGCAAGGAGCAGTTGACCGATTTGCTCCCATAGTTCTTCGGTGGACCGTCTGGCCGCTTTTCGGAGCAGTGTTTTGAGTTTGGAGAAGAACTGTTCTATGGGGTTAAGATTGGGCGAATAGGGCGGCAGATAGAACACGGTGGTGCCGGCGGCGGCGATCGCTTCCTGAACCCCGTCCACTTTATCGCTGCTCAGATTATCGAGGATGACGATGTCGCCTCTTGGAAGGGTGGGGCACAGAAACTGCTCAACCCAAGCCATGAAGCTCACCGTCCATGGGTCCGTCCATCACCATGGGATCGGTCAGTTGATAGTGGCGCAGGCCGGCGACAAAGGTCGTCGTTTGCCAATCGCCGAGGGGCGCTGAACCGATGCATCGAGTGCCTCTGGGAGCACGGCCATGGCTTCGCGTCATGTTGGTCGTGGCCCATGTCTCGTCAATGAATACAAGCTTCTCGGCATTGAGATTCTTCGCTGCGCTCCGTTCAGGATGAGAATCCTATCAGTTTTTGTCTGTACGCATTCAGGAGAACTCCTCTACAGATGGTCCATTCTACGGACGGTCCACGCGAGTGAGTCGCATGGTAATGGTTCCCCAGAATAGATGAGCGCGTACCTGGACTGGAAGATGACGGGCGTCGTCGGTGTACCAGATCCAGATATCTCCGCGGTTCTTGACCACGCCCGCGGCGGCTGTAGGTTGAATGCGAATGGCGGAAAAAGTTCCCGCCGGCGTAACCACGGATTCCTTCGCTTCGACTTTCACGGTGACCGGGACGACATGGCCGCCATCGGCCAAAGGAAAGTGGAGATCGTGTCCGACCTGCAGCGATTGCGATCCAACGTAAAATATTGCCGATAGAACGTCGGTCACGCAATTGGGAATGGGCGAAGACTGCTGTTTGTGGGTTCCGGAAACCAGATTCTTTTCGCTGAGCTTTTGCAGATGGTTTGCATAGTCCAGTTGCATCAGGCCGGCAATTCGCCGCCGCCCTTCCTGAATTTGTTTGCGATATTCGAACGAGCAGCCAGTCAGTCGATCGAAGACGCTGGTGTATTTATCGTTGACCGGGAAGAGCAGATTGACAGTGCCGATGGAGGCCGCGGTCGCTGTTACGTAAACATTATTGCCTTGTGCGTGGAGGTGAAAGGTGGCAATTCCAGCGGGGAAAACGCGCCAATCCACGGCATAGGTCAACGCCTCATTCGCGGGGATTTGGAACTGCGAGCTTGGCGGAATGAGGTTGGGCGTTTGGGCACGCGCCGTTGGAGATATGGTGGCCAGCAAAATCGCTAAAGCGCCAAGACCAGCAAAAAAAGCCCGCATATTCCTTTTCTCCGCTCCCATTGTCATGGCCAGGGACAGGAAACTATTGCGGCAACAGCCCTAGCGCCATAGAAATATGCGACCTATTAAAACAAGATACACGCAGAGCGCACCCAAGATCGAGTTGTATTCCCGATGCTTGAGGTAAAGGCGAAAGGAAAATTTGCCGTTGACGTTGGTTTGTGGGGTCGCTCGCAAAGGAAACGGTCGCGGAACCAGCCGCGGTACGCGATGGGCGTAGGCCTCGTAGGCAGGGAACTGACCGCGCAGAAAGTCCTCTTCATCCAGAATCACGGGCCAATAAATAAGAATAAAAAGAACCAGGAACAAGAGGGCAAGCCAGATGCTGCGCGCTGCAACAGCAAATCCAAACGCGATCAGAATCGAGCCGAAGTACAGCGGATTGCGTGTATAGGCGTAGGGGCCGGTGGTGGTAAGCTGGACGTTTTTGGTGACATGGCCGGAGGCATGGCTGCGAAGCAGAATTCCAGGCACCACCAGGACAAGGCTGATCAGCAGAGAGCGAAAAGAAGGCCGCGCGAGCCAGAAATAAACAATAACGCAAAAAAAGCCGAGCGGTACGCGAATGCGCCGCGAGATTTTTTTCCATCCGCGATTGAATGCGAGGCTCACAGCGGGTTTGCCTCATGCAGCAGGAGTTGTTGCGCAGCGTTCAGCACATCTTGCACTGCGATGGTCAGCAGACCCGGCTCCGGCTCGCTTCTACGGGTGTGATCGCGCGTACTTCCGGGGTGGCGCAAGACCACCGCGCGCGTTCCGTAAGGGCCATTGCGGGCAGGATTTGTCGGCCCATAAATTCCGACAACGGGTATCCCGAGCGCGGCCGCCAAATGCACCGGACCGGTGTCGCCGCCAATGAACAAGCTGGCGCGGCGGGTGCAGGCGATCAATTCGCCAATGCCGCCGCTCATTGGAAACGCGCGAGGATTATCGCCGGCCGAGAACGCCTGCGCCAGTTGCGACTCACCGGGCCCGATGTTCACGATAGTTGCGTAGCCCATCTGCGCCAGTTCCGCGGCGACGGCGGCATAGCGGTTGGCGGGCCAGCGCTTGGCTCCCCAGCCAGCGCCGGGATTCATCAGCACGAACCGCTCGATTTGTCGCTCAGTCAACCAACGATCGCACCAGACTTCCGCAACTGGATCGATCGGCAATTGCGGCTGTCGATAGGGAAGGCATTGCTTGAGCGCGACATTGATGACTTCAAGCGCTTGCTCCACGACATGGACGCCGGCGGTCTCAATCCGCTCGCGAAAAAGCCAGCGTGCGAGCGGCTCACGCGGATGCGCTTCGCCGATCATGCGTGGCGCGTGTGCCATTCGTCCAACCCATGCGGAGCGGATCGCTCCCTGCAAATCGATGCAAACGTCGTAGCGCTGGGCGCGCAACTCCAGGCGCAGCGTTTTGATTTGATGCAGCGTTGACGGTGAAAATGGTCGCCGCGCCCATGCCTTTGCCGGCACTCGGTGAAGCCGATTGACGACCGGCATTTGCGGTCCTCGCACATCGGAACCTTCGGCAGAACCGGCGCAGAGAAGTGGCGTCCATTGCGGTTCGATGGCCCAGCCGATGCGACTCGCGGGCTGGGTCCGATCCAGCGCGGAGCGCAAGGCCGTCACCGCAGGCAGGGCGTGGAGAACATCTCCCATCGCACCCAGGCGAACGACCAGGACCCGGAGATCTTGAGATTGAGTCGGCAACGATTCATCATCGCACGTCGCGCGGTCGGAGTTGAAGCCGCTCGCCGAGGAGTGCTTCGAGCGAATCGATGCAGCGCGCTGCATGCTGAAGAGAAATTTCCAGTCCGGCGACGATGAGATGGCCTTCCTTTTCCAGTTCATTGCGGAGTGTGCCGGTCAGGCGCACGCTATCTTTTTCCGTTGTCAGGAAGGATTGTGCACCGCAGTGACGCGCGGCGGCCCGCAGTGCTTGCACATCTTTAAGAGTGTAGGCGTGATGATCGCGGAAGGCGACCGTCTCCCGCACGTCGACTCCAGCCCGTCGCGCACCGTCGAAAAATCCGTTGGGATCTCCCAGCGCACAGAAGGCCAGAGTCTTTTTGATGGAGTCCGCTGGTTCGGGAAGCGTGGTTCGCCGCTGAACGATCCACACCCGAGCAGGATCAGGTTTGCGATCAGGGTGGCTCATCAGATCGAGGATGCGGTCAGTCAGTTCGGCATCTTCCGCGCGCAATACACAGATGTCTGCGCGACGCAATGCGCGAAGCGGCTCGCGCAGGCGTCCAGCCGGAAGAAGATGGCTGCTCATGTCCGCGCGGTGAACGACCACGATGTCAGCGGAGCGGGCCAGCTTGCGATGTTGAAACCCGTCGTCAAGAATGTGCAAATGGCGCGAGGACGACGAGCAGACGCTGACATTTCTCTCCGCCAATTTTCCCGGCCGATAGCGATCGGGTCCGACATAGACGGAAAGGCCATGGCGGGCCAGCAAAAGAGGCTCATCGCCGAATTTTTCCGGCATACCCAGTGGATCGACACGCGCGATTTCCTGGCTGTCGCGGCCATAACCTCGGCTGAGCACATCAATGGTCCAGCCGCGTTGCGTGAGTTTGTCGGCAAGCAACAATACCAGGGGAGTTTTTCCCGTGCCGCCGACCGAAAGATTGCCGACACTAATCACCGGTGACGACAGAGAACGAGGTTTCAGCCAACCATAATCGTAGGCGGCATTTTTGAGGTTGGTTCCCATTGCATAGGTCAACGCTAACGGCCAGGTAAGCGGCGAGACGGCATAGGGAAACAGATTTTCGCGTGCAGGGGTCATCGCGAGGAGACCTCTCTTCGCGGGGCACGATTCTCGGCTAGAATTTTTGCCATCGCAGTGAATGAGATGTCAGAGGCGCCGGCCTGCTCCTCAAATACATGCCGCGCGCGCCCCCCCATCTGTTTCGCATCCGCGGATGCCAACAGTTCGCGAAGGGTGGAACGCAATCGTTCCGGCGGAGTTACGCGGATTGCCTCTTGCTCCAGCAGGGCCGCAACCATGCCACGAAAATTTTCGGTAAATGGACCCATCACAACGGGAACCGCGAACTGCGCTGGCTCCAGGGGATTGTGACCGCCTGCCGGCACGAGGCTGCCGCCCACAAACGCGACCGTTGCCAACGAGTAAACGGACGCCAGTTCACCTACGGTGTCGAGAAGAAAAATGCTGCCTGGGGGGATTGGCTGCGGCTGTCGCATCCAGTCGGACCTGCGGATGAACGGAAAGCCGCTATCGGCAATCGATCGCTCAACCGCGCGAAAACGTTCTGGATGTCGAGGCGCGAGAACCATCGTAAGGCCAGGAAACTCCGGCAGGAGTTCGCGAAACGCGTCGAGGAGCATACGTTCCTCCCCCTCCAGAGTGCTGCCTGCGACGACCACCCTAGCGTCCGGCGGCAACTGTTTGCGCAGTTCGATTGTGACGGCCGATTCCTCTGCCGCACGAACGTCGTACTTCAAATTGCCGATTGCGCGCACTGATTCCGGACTGACGCCAAGCTCGATAAAGCGATCCCGATCTTCCTCGCTCTGCGCCAGCACCAGCGACAGCTTGCGAAGCAGCGGTCGCCATAGTCTACGCAGAGCGCGATAACGCGGCAGGGAACGGTTTGAGATGCGACCGTTGACAACGATGACGGGAACGCCTGCGCGGGCGGCTTCCACCAGTACGCGCGGCCACAGCTCGCTTTCGACCAGCACAATTGCGCGAGGACGCACGGCACGCAGATAGCGCCGCACGATCCATGCGAAGTCCAGAGGAAAATAAAAAACGTGTGTCGGGGCGGGTACTGAATTGTCTGGATGCCGCTTGGATTTGTCGAAATGCCGCGACGATGTTTCGAAACGCTCCCGAGCCAGTTTTTGTCCTGTCCTGGTAGTGGTGGAGATGATGAC
>JBOGLY010000093.1:0-9018 GCA_050746425.1 Acidobacteriaceae bacterium | reverse complement strand
GACCCGTACGGCGCGATTCGCAGCATCAGCGTTTGATGTCTCTGATGCGCGGTTTGCAACGCCTTGTCGAGCATGGCCCAGTTGTAGACGCCTTCTTCCGGCTCAACGAAGCGCCAGTAAATGCGGAAGTAAGCGATGCTCGTCATGGGGAAGTCCGGAGTTTGCAGGCTTCCGTGGAATGGCTGATAGACGATTGGAAAACCTTCCGTCCATTTTGTGCCGGAGTTGAGAGAGTCGCCATTGAACCGCTGAAACGTTGTGAAGCCGATGCCGGGATTAACCAGCACGCCGTCGAATGGCTTGGGCTTGACGACGACGATGTCAGGAGGCTGCTGCTCGAAAGCGGGTGCGGCATAGCTGATCGAAAAACATCCGGCGCAGAAAAAAATAACGGCAAAAATTATGCTGCGCATGGGCGAAACCCCTCAATAGGCAAATTCGGCTGCAACTGGCAATTACGGTTTAGAGGCTATCGTATTTCGTCAGAGGTAAATCTATTACGTATGCTTCCGTTCAAGAGTATTCTACTTCCAGCAAGAATCCTAGTGATTTGAGCAACGACAAGGGAGAACGCTGTGAGCAAGAAAAAAAACGACGTCAGCCGCAGGGGATTTCTCCGCAGCGCGGTTGCGTCCGCCATGTTGAGTCCCACGATGATCGGGATTGCGCAGTCTGCCGCGCATTCCAGGGAGACCGCTGCGGAGGCGCTGCCGACCGGACCGGATGCGATGGTGCTGGGGCGAATCAAGCTTGATCGCGAACTGGCGAATCAGTCCGGCGTTTTGAGCGGCAGCCTTCGCTTTCTTCGAGCGGTGTCCGGTCCAGTGGTGGTGCGGTGGTTCGACAGCTTTGGCAGAGTCAGCGGCGAGCAGAAGTTGGCGACGACTTCGACAACGGTGACGGCGCCGTTTTCATTCAATATGCAGGCCGGGCTGACGTATGTGAACTGGATTCGAGTCACGGTGAATGGAGTGCCGCAAGTGGCAACCGCGAAGTTCATGCTGTCGCCGGAGCCGACGCCGTGGAACGACTTCCACACGATCAGTTGGGCGCATTATCCAGATGGATTTTACGAGCAACTCCGCTCGGTCGGCATGGACGGGATCATCGCGTACGTCAATGACGATTTTGAGCCGATTCTGGATAACGATTTTCGCTACTACGTCGAGCAGATGGCATGGGAAGTGTTCTCGATTTATCACAAGGGCCAGACACTGTGGCGAACGCTGCTGGCGAAATTCAGCCTGGACCGCGCGAATCTCGACCTGTGGGTGCGGCATCCGTGCGTCAACGATCCGGCGACCACGGAATATCTGCACGAGCATATTACGCGGTTCGCCCGCACCTATGGCCCATTCCGTCCGCTGTTCTACAACATCGCGGATGAGCTCGGACAGGGCGACCAGATTCGCCCGAACGACTTTTGCCACTCGAAATTCTGCAAGGAAAAGTTCGCCGGATATCTTCGCGCACTGTACCGCGTACCGCCAGACGTGTCTCGCGAGTGGGGCGTGGGCGAGTTTACGCACTGGGACGACACGGTACTGAACGCTTTCCCGGCGTGGGACAAGAACGAATCGATGATCTCCTACACAACGACCGACCGCGCGTTCGAGGCAGTCGCGCTGGCGGGACTGAAGGCAAGATATAAAACCATCGGCAATTTCAACCAGCAGTGGGGGACTGGTTTTCCCGTGCCGCGAGGCAACACGGTCATGCCCGATAGCTGGAATCCTATATTGGGCGTGGCGCGGGAATCTCTGTCCGTTCCGGTGCTCGACGATGCTTCGCTTGAAAAAGCCATGGGTCCGCTCGATCAGGCGAATGCGCGATGGGGCGGCCTCGGCTCCTGGGATGCGCCGAACAAGCCGACCACTTTTAAGACCTGGCGAGAAGTGGCAGCGTTCATTGAGCGGTACTTCAAGGAACTTGGGGAAATCACGTCAACGCGCCATTGGGATGTTGCGCCGTGGTGCGACTTCCGCAACTTCATGGACCAGACCTTTGCCGATGCCGTGAAACGAGCCGGGGACATCTGCAAGGCGGAAGATCCGTATGCGCTGTGCTCGACCGAAGGCGGCCAGTGCCCGTTCGCGTACGGCTGGTACAACTACGAGAATGTGGTGCGCGCCATCGATGTAATTGAGCCTTACAACATTGGCAACAACGTGGAAGTGATCCGCTCGCTGAATCCGAAGACCATCATGATTTCGACGCACGGATTTGGCGGCTTCAGAGGAAAGCCGGGCCAGCCGTTGAGCGAGAGAGAGCAGATGGAACAGAAGCGTGCGGTCAGGCCAATCTGGTGGGGGCTGTTCCATCGCCATCTTGCGGCGCTGATCTGGGACGACAACGAGAAGGGAAATGAGTTTGTCGATATGAGCACTGGTCAACTGACCATCTCCGCCGAAACGTTTTCCGGAATTTTTCACGAGTTGCGCGCGGGTATTGGCAAGCTGACGATCAATTCCAAACGCAAACACGATGGAATTGCCATCCATTATTCGCAGCCTTCCATTCAAGTGCACTGGCTGCTGGACAACTTGAAACACGCGCGCGAATGGATGCTGAAAAGCGGTGGAGACAGCGACAGCGTTGGCGTTGCGGTGCGAAACAGTTGGACCAAGTTGATTGAAGACCTGGCGTTGCAATACAACTTCGTCGGCTCGCAGCGAATCGAGGCTGGCGATCTGAATTCCGGAGAATACAAGGTCTTCGTCATGCCGCAGTCGATCGCGGTCAGTCCGGCGGAAGCGGCGCAGATTCGTGCATTTGTACAGGCGGGCGGAACATTGATCGCGGACTGCCGCGCTGCGGAACTGGATGGCCACGGGCGCGATATCTGGGGTGAGAAAGTAGCTGGATATTTCCCCGCCAATGGAAACGCCGACCTGCATGTCCACGGAGATTTTGGCGGCGGACAACTGGACGATGTGTTTGGCATCGCGCATGGGCCGGCGCAGACCGCAGCGAAACCCGTGCAGGGCACGGGCAACGATGGCGCTCTGCAACTGGAAGGGAAAAGCCTGAACGAATTGCAACCCGCAGACGTGACTGTGGTTGCCGTCGCAGGCAAAGCGTTGGCGCACAGCGGAGACGTGCCCCTCGTGATCGTCAACCAATACGGGGCGGGACGCGCCATCTTTCTGAATCTCCAGGTGGCCGACTACGCATATCTGCGTCTCAAGGCAGACTCCAACACCAGCCTGCCGGAGCTGATGGAGAGCGTGTTCGAACTGGCAGGTATCAAGCCACAAGTGCGTGTGCTCGGTCCGGATGGGAAGCGCGTTCCGGGCACGGAAATCGTCCGGTTCGCCAATGGAAATTGCGAGCAGGTTGCCATCTTCCGAAATCCGCAGACGGATAACGGCGGCTGGGGCGCATATCCAAAATTGCTGGCGGACAGTTCCATTCCCGTAATCGATCCAAATTTGATCGGAGACATCGACAACTCGCTGCTGGAAAAAACCGTCGATGTTTCGATCGAGTGGACGGACGCGGCCCAGACTTACGATGTTCGAGGCCGCAAGGACCTGGGAAAAATCGGCACGCTGAAGGCCAGCTTCAATTGGTGGAGTCCGATTGTTTTCACGCGGTCACAACAGGCGCTGCCGGCGTTGCGCGTCAACATAAAAAATGCCCGCGCCGGCGAAATGGCCGAGATCGTCATCAGCGGAGAAGGCGCTCTACCGGACGATACTTTCCGCGTGGTGCATTTGGAATTTCGCACGCCATCGGGAGAGCAATATGAACTCTACGCGCGAAATGTGTTGATGCAATCCAGCCCGTACGTCGAACGCGTTCCATTGGCCGTGAACGATCCGAGGGGCAATTGGAAAGTAGTCTCGCACGACCTGATGACAGGGCAAGTTGTGGAGACTCCGTTCACGCTACTCGATTAAGTTTGGGGTCAGCCCAAGCGGTCCGGGGTCTACCCAAGCACTGACATGGGAGAAATTTGTGCGATCCAGATGTGTTGTCATTCTTAGTTTGGCCGTCGGTATGACCGCGGGCCTCTACGCGCAGCAGACCACTGTAGTCGTCAAGCCGACCGAGATTCATGACGTATTGGTGAATCCCGGAATTGGGTTCATGACATTTCAGCGCTTCAATGGCGATGCGTTGAACACCGGAACAAAATGGACTGAAGGATTTCCAATTGAATATCAGCCGTATCACGGTACGCTCGAAAACAAGGATTTCCCGGAGACCACCATCGCGTATTTTCGCGTGTATTGGAGATTCCTCGAACCGGGAAAAGGCGTCTACAACTGGGACCTGATCGACAAGGCGCTGCGCACCGCGCATGCGCGTCACCAGACGTTGATGCTCCGCATCGCGCCGCACGGGACCAATGCCGCCAGCGATGTGCCGGCCTGGTATCGCCAGGAAACCGGCGAGAAATTTCATCCGATTCCAGGCGGCTGGAACGCGACAAGAGGGAAGTGGCTGATCGATCCCGAGAACCCCGCATACGCAAAAGAATTTGGCGCGATGGTGCGCGCGTTGGGCAATCGCTACGATGGCGACCCGGACCTGGACCTGGTGGACATTTCGATTCTGGCTGCGTGGGGCGAGGGCGCGGGTACAAATTTGCTGACAGACAACACCCGGCGCGCGCTGATCGACAGCTATATGGACTCCTTCCACAAGACGCCGCTGGTCACTCAACTCGGAGATGAAAAGACGGTCGCGTACACGCTGTCGAGGTCGTATGAAGGTACGGGCAATGAGGCGGATTCAAAGCATCGCGCCGCCGCACTTGGAGACGCTCCGCCGCGCGTGGGCTGGCGAGCGGACTGCCTGGGGGACATGGGATCGTTCAGCAAAACCTTCAACCTGATGACGGACGCATATCCGGAAGCGATTGTCGATCTGGGGCTGGCGAACGCATGGAAAACCGCGCCGGTAACGATGGAAGCGTGCGGGGTGATGCAGGACTGGAAGAATCGTGGCTGGGACCTCCAGTACATCATCGATCAGTCGATCAAGTGGCACATGTCGTCGTTCAACGCGAAGTCTTCTCCAGTGCCGCCGGAATGGCGGGCGCAGGTCAACGAGTGGCTGAATCGCATGGGCTATCGATTTGTGCTGCGGCGGTTCACTTATCCAGAGACGATCGACGCAAGCCGCAAGCTTGCGTTTACCTCCTGGTGGGAGAACAAAGGCGATGCGCCGGCTTATCGGCGGTATCCGTTGGCGCTGCGGCTGACGAGCGCGGACCATTCCGCGGTGATGGTGACGGGCGCGGACGTTCGCGCATGGTTGCCCGGCGACAATCTCTATAACAATTCGGTGTTCGTTCCGCGATCGTTGCCAGATGGCGACTACACACTGGAGCTTGCGCTGGTCGATCCGGCCACGCTTCAGCCGAAGATCAAGCTGGCGATTGCCGGAGTGGGCGCGGATGGGTGGTACCGGTTGGGAGATATTAAGGTCAGCACGGCGGGAGATGCTGCGGGGAAGTGAAGAAAACAGAGGTGTCGTCCTGAGGTCGCCGCGGCGACCGAAAGATCTCGCGGTGTGCCGGCGAAACGCAAGGTCCTTCACTCCAGTCGCCGCGGCGACTTTCTTTCAGGATGACAAATCATTAAATTACAAGACCAGCTTGAGTGTGCCGAATTTTTCAGGGGCGTGGAAGCTGGCCTGCATCGGCGGCTGCCAGGCCATCTCGATCGGTTTCGATCCCTGGCTGCGAAAATAATTGATGCGAAGAAGATTGCCCGGCGCGGCGTCGCCTGCTTCGATCGACGCGTGAGGAATTCGCATGGCGCCATGCCAGATTTTCTGGTCGCGTTGAATGCGCGCGGCAACTTGAAATCCTGATCTCCAACTTGTGACGGCGAGCTTGTCCGGCTGTTGCAAATCGATGTCGAGATCGAGCCATTCGCCCTGGGGCGACATTTCAAACTCACGATACCGATATATAGGATCGCGTTGCGAGCCGATGAAGGTCTCCGCTACGTCCCATTTCCAGAGTTCCCAAATGGAGCGATCGAGCACAGGGTCGGGCTTGAGATGAAGCTCTTCGTAGGGACAGATGAAAAGCAAGTACAGATTGGAAGCGGTCCAACGGGAACGCACTTCGGTCGAGTGGCCGGCGACTTTATTGCCGTATCCATCGGCATCCATCGCGATGCCGGGCGCGTTTCGCCAGAATTCGGAAAGTGGGTCGGTGTTTGGGGCGGAATCCTGCCCGGCATATTTTGAGATGGCCTGCACTTTGGTCATGAAGAAGAGGCTATCGCGAATCGCTTTTTGAAAGAAACGGCGCGGAGAAAAATAAGGACGAAATTGGTTGGGTCGCTCTGGTTTGGATGGCAATCCAGACTGAAAAATTTCATAATGATGATCGTTTTGTTTCTCATTTCAGTGTATATAATCGTTTCGGTGATCCAGGGCAACCTTATGGGCGCTCCAATTGTCATGCCATTGCGAGTCATCTGATCGCCGGTTGGGAGTGGAATTCTCGCCCGCGAGCAAGAATATTGAATGAAAAGAGTAAATCGATGAAGCCGTTGTTTGCCTTGCTTGCCGTTGTATTCACACTGTCGCTGCCGCGTTGTCATGCAGCCCAGGTTTCCCGGAACGCCTCAGGTTCTTCTGCTATCACGGTGTCGGAAGGCGAGATTACCATTCCGACATACGAGCAGGTGGGCAGGTATATGCAACCGCCGCTGTTTCCGGATTCAACTTTGACGGGACTGTATCCGTTCACAACCTTCAAGCGGCAGTTCAAGCCGGGCAGCCCGATCCCGGAGAAATACCATGCGGTATTTGTCGAGAGCCGCTATTTCAAGCTGACTTACATTCCTGAACTGGGCGGTCGATTCTTTTCTTTGTATGACAAGGTCCATCATCGTCAGATGTTTTATCGAAACGATGTGATCAAGCCGACGCAGTTCGGTCCGCGGTTTACCTGGCCGCAATCTGGAATTGAGCTGACCGGCCCCTACGATGCGCACTCCCTTACTTGGCATTTTGAGCCGTACTGGTCGCACACCATTTTGCGTCACAAGGATGGCAGCGTTTCGGTGATGCTGGGAGAGAAAGACCCAATCTACAACATGGACGTAACCTTCACGGCAACGCTCCATCCAGACATTGACGCGCTGGAGATCAGCACGTTTTGCTATAACGACACCGATGGCGAGAAGCCGCAGATGTTCTGGTCGAATGCGGCCTTCCCGGTGACGCCGAAGACGCGCTTTCTTTACCCAATGACGCAAACGGTGGGGCACACCACAGGGGTTGTATCGCCGTGGCCGATCTATAACGGAGTGGACCTTAGCTGGGCGCACAACAATATGCACATGCTGGGCGTGTTCGGCATCGACAGCTATGACAACTACGGTGGCTCGTATGAGTTCGACAAAAATTACGGCGTCTTCCGCTACGCCGATCGTCGCGTTGTGCAGGGCATGAAGATGTGGACGTTCGGGTTCGGCCCTGGTTCCACTGAAGTGACACACAGCTATACCGACAATGCCGGCCCGTATTTCGAAGCGCAAAGCGGGCGCATGGTCTGGGACGGTCACTACGAGTGGGTCTACCCGCATGAAGTGGAGAAGTGGCATGAGTGGTGGATTCCGGTAGCCGGAACCAACGGCTTGACGACGCTGACGCGCGATGTGGCGCTGAATCTTGAAATTCATCCCAGCACAAATGGGAACAGTTCCTCCGTGGTGGTGGCGCTGTCGCCGGTTGTGCCCATTCGCAATGCAAAGCTGGTGGTGAAGGCGGCCGGCGGCGACCTGCTGAATACATCCATCGACCTGATGCCGGGCACGCCGATCACTAAGACAATTGGCAACGTAAGCTCATCCGATTTGGAAGGTCTGGTTGTGATGGTGACCGGACCGGACGGGAAAGTGCTGATGGATTATCAGCGTCCGTCTACCGCGCCGGGCGGCGACATTACGCCCTTCGCGAAAGATTTGAAAGAAGCGCCGATTCCGCCCGAGAACATGACGGCGGAACAACTGGTGCTGGCGGCCCGATTCAAACAGAAGGACCTGGACACTCCAGCGGCCACCGCGCTCGCGAACCTGGCGCTGAAAAAGGATCCGGGCTATTCCGTCGCGCACCAGTTGCTGGGAATGCTCGAGTACAACGACGGAAAATACCAGCAGGCCGCGACGGAGTTCCAGCAGGCGGTAGACCGCAATCCATACGATTCGCAGTCCTGGTACTATCTGGCGATTTGCCAGATGAAACTAGGCGAGCAAAAGAAGGCCGAGCGAAATTTCTACTACATCTGGCCGGACAGCATATATTACGGCCCGCGCGAATACCAAATGGGCCTGTTGAATTTTCTGCGGCATGACGATGGCGCCGCGGCGCAGCATCTCCTCGGGGCCATCAACTCCAACGGAGAAGACATCGACGCCCACCGCCTGCTGGCGTTGGCGTACCGCGACCAGGGAGATAAACAGGCGGCGCTGAAGCAGGTTGCCGACGTGCTCGCGATCGATCCGGCGGACCGCACCGCCCAGGCCGAACGTTATTTCATGACTGGCGATGCACAGGCGAAAAAGGCGCTGATCGAAGAAATGGGCGAGCAAAGCGAGGACGCAATCGAAGTTTCCATCTTCTATAGTTCACTGCAACGCTGGAAGGATGCAGCCGCGATTCTGAAAATGGTGGCGCCGCCGAACAATAAAGACCCGTGGGGCACGCCGCCAATCTATTACTACGCGCTGGCATACGACGTGAAGCAGGCCGGCGACGCGCAGGCAGCCGCGGAATACCGCAAGAAGGCGCAGGGTGCCGCTGGAATTGTCGAGCGTTTTCCGTATCGCGTGCAAATGGAAGCGCCGCTCACCGACGCCATCAAGGACAATCCCAACGACACGACGGCGCGGTTCGATCTGGCATGCCTGCTGTATTATCGCGGCCATCAAGCGAGCGCAATCGAGCAATGGGAGGCAATCAACCGGATCGATCCATCTAATTTTTCCGCGCGGCGTTCACTTGGGCTGGCGTACGAGGAAGCAGGCAAACTGGACGCTGCCGTCC
>JBOGLY010000092.1:0-9028 GCA_050746425.1 Acidobacteriaceae bacterium | reverse complement strand
CAACACGACAGGCGCTGCTCCGGGCCCGATCACGGTCACCTGCAATGTGTCGGACGACAAGGGTCAAACCGCATCTGCCACCACGGACGTGACAGTGAATGCGCCAGCGCCTCCGCCGGCTCCGAAGACCGAGACTCTGTGCTCGATCAGCTTTGGCCGCGACAGGCGTCGCCCGGTCCGCGTCGACAATGAAGCGAAGGCTTGCCTGGACGATGTCGCTTTGAATCTCCAGCGCAACGCCGATGCCAGGGCCGTTCTGGTTGGCAGCAGCGCTCCCAACGAGCGCGACGCCGAAAGACGGGCCGCAGAGCGTGCGGTCAACACCAAGGCATATCTGGTCAATGAGAAGGGAATCGATCCTTCCCGCATCGATGTCCGCACCGGTACCGCCGGTAACGACACCGTCCAGAATTACCTGGTGCCATCGGGCGCTACATTCGACAACGACGTGCAGGGCACAACTCCCGTGGATACTTCGAAGATCAAGGCTTCGAGGAATGCTTACGGACATGCGCGTAGACGGTCCACCACTCCACACCATCACCGCCATCACCACCACACGGCGAAGGGTGCGAGCACTTCAACCTCTGCCAGCCAATAACGACTGACGGAAACATGTTAAGGGCCGGCCGGCTAAATACCCGGCTGGTCCTTTTTCTTTGCATGGTAGAATTGAGCATTTTCAAAGCTACCCCGGTAGTGAAAGGCCACTCCCAGTCACCTGGGTGAGTTTCGCTTCCCCCGATGTTCTAAGGCGATACACATGGATGGCGACATAATGAAACGTACATTCCCCTCGATTGCAGTTGTTGTTTTCTGTCTGTTCGGCATGATTACGATCCAGGCCTCCGCACAGCAGTGGCGTAGTGTCGGCCCGTATGGCGGCGACGCCCGCAGCTTTGCCTACAGTCCCGCCGACCCTTCCCACATCCTTCTCGGAACCACAAATAGCTGGGTCTACGAGACGGACAATGGGCGGCAATGGACGCGGTTAAGCAAAATCTCCGACTCCGATTCCATGGTCGTCGATAATATCGTGTTCGATAAATCCGACCCCAAGCGAATCCTGGTGGGCGCGTGGAGATTGGACCAGCCCGACGGCGGCGTCTTTATCAGCCAGGACGGCGGCCACAACTGGACGCCGGTGCCGGACATGAAGGGGCAATCGGTCCGCGCGCTCGCTCAATCCTCATCCGATCCCAACATCTTTGTCGCCGGCACGCTCACTGGAATTTATCGCAGCGAGGATGGCGGCCGCGACTGGTCGCGCATCAGCCCCGTGGGGAGCTCGGAGCTGCATGAAGTGGAATCGATCGCCATCGATCCTGTGCATCCGGAGATCATCTACGCCGGAACCTGGCACTTGCCGTGGAAGACCGTCGATGGCGGCAAAACCTGGCAGAGCATCAAGCAGGGTTTGATTGTCGATTCGGATGTGTTCTCCATCATCATCGACCCGAAACAGCCAGATACGGTCTATCTCAGCGCCTGTTCCGGGATTTATAAAAGCATCGATGGAGGCGCGAGCTTTCATAAGATCCAGGGCATTCCCAGCAGCGCTCGGCGCACCCGAGTCCTGATGCAGGACCCGAACAACCGGAACATCGTCTATGCCGGCACCACGGAAGGCCTCTATCGCACGGTCGACGCCGGCGAAAAATGGTCGTTGATGACGCCGAACGACATCATCATCAACGACATTTATGTCGATCCTAAGAATTCACAGCACATTCTGATGGCTACGGATCGCAGCGGCATTCTTTCAAGCGACAACGGCTCCGTCAGTTTTCATGCAGACAATCAAGGTTTTTCAGAGCGCCAGGTGTCCGCCATGGTCACCGACCCGAATTCTCCCGGCACCATCTATGTCGGTGTTCTGAACGATAAGCGCTTTGGAGGCGTCTTCGTGTCTCGGGACGGCGGCCATGCCTGGAATCAGCTCAACACTGGGCTGGACGACAATGATGTATTTTCGCTGGCCGTGTCTTCGGGCGGCGTCCTGCTGGCGGGCACCAATCACGGTCTGTATCGTTTGAAAAATGGCGCGTGGGAGGCTGTCGACGCGCGCATTCGGGAAATCCCGCACCGAGTAAGACGTGTCAGTACAAGGCGCCGCGTAACCTACACAACGCGCTTTGTCGCCGTTCCCGACGGCAAGATTGAAGGCGCTGTCCACGCGGTATTCTTCGACGATGGAACGTGGTACGCCGCGACCGAGGAGGGCCTGTATTCGAGCAATGGAAATGCGTTCGCATGGCAGCCCGCTGTTCTGAATCCCCATGGCCTACAGTCGCGCAACGCACACATCCGCAGAGAATATCCCGCAGTCCCAATGTTTGACGTTGCCTCCAATGGCGATACCGTGCTGGCCACGGGCCGATCGGTTCTCTATGTCTCAGAAGATCGCGCAAAGACATGGCAATCTTTGGCGCTGCCCGCGCAGTGGCATCGAGTTCGCTATGTTGCCGTCGATGCGGGCGGGAAGTTGTGGGTTGCCGGGCGCCTGGGAGTTGCGTTCAGCGATAATCAAGGCCAAACATGGCAATCGGTCCCCGTTCCCATTAACGACATCAGCGGGCTTCAGTACGATGCGCCGTTGCAGCGCGTCGTGGCTACATCCTATGAGTCGGATGTCGTTTTCGGGATCGATTCCACTGGAAAGCACTGGAGCTATTGGGACCCCGGCTGGCGTACGCACGTTGTGGACTCGGCGAATGGACGGCTGGTGGCGGCGACGCTGCTCCACGGCGTGATTGTGGAACAGCCAAGGGAGATTGCTTCCGGCAGCTTTTAGAGTGAGTCACATGGCTCTGTTGAAATTTTTCTATAACGAAAAACTTTGTCATCCCGAGGTCGCCACGGCGACCGAAGGACCTCGCGTTTCGCCGGGAAGCCGGATCCTTCGCTCCACTTCGTTGCGCTCAGGACGACAAAGTCTTCGCCGGCGCAGGCTAAATTTTCATCACCAGGCATGAAATTGCCCGAGGGCAATTCATTCGTCATTCGTCCGGCAGTTATCCAGGACCTGGAGGAATTGACGGCAATCGATGCTCTCTGCTTTGCACCGGGAATCGCCTACCCGCGCGAGGAAATCCAATATCTTCTTTCGTCATCCTCCATTGTGACACTGGTAGCCGAGCGATCAAGCGTCATCATAGGTTTTGGCGCTCTCGCCCGTCGGTTGTCCCGCCAGAATGCGCGCTGCGGCGAACTGGTCACCATCGAGGTGTTGCCCGCGTTCCGGCGAGAGTCGATTGGCGCAGCGCTCCATCAAGCGCTTGAGAGCCGCTTGCGCGAGTGGGGTGGAAGCAGCCTGCATCTGCATGTCGCTGTCGACAATGCGGCTGCGCTTTCCTTTTATCGGGGTTTGGGATATCGCGTGGTCAGCCGCATCCCGCGCTATCATCTGCGCAAGCTGGATGCCTGGGAAATGGAAAAGATTCTAACTTGAAAGTAGACGGATCGGTGCCCCATTCAAGCCTTCTTTTGGCTTGAGTGGGTCGAAAAAGTCCGCCTCTACTACGACCCGTTTGCCGCGAGCGCCGACACAATTGCTGGCGTGTCCCGGTCCGCGTAGGCTCCGTCGGCGCGCCAATAGACGCGTCCCTCTCGGTCCACAAGAACGGCAACCACGCGCTTTTCGTTGGCAATGTGCAAATAATGCCGGAAAGAGCCCTTGTTGACATAAGCCGTCAGAATCCTGCTGCGCAACTCCTTGTCCGTCGTGTTGCTGCGCAGGGAGCCATTCAGCCATAACCGGTATAACAGGTTCTCGCGCGACATCACGAGCAATTCGTAGTAGCAGAAATTGCCGTGACCGGCTTCGATATTCTGCGCCGCTGGAATCCAACTTTTCACTTCCTTCTGCTGCTCGCGAGCGAACGAGATGACAACCAGGCTTATCCGGCCGCAAAACTTTGCGGGCAAGTTCAGATGGACGCCATCCAGGCTCCTGGCATGGATCGCAGGGAACTGGCCGAGATCCGACGCGGCCGGCGCAGTAGGAGCCAGTCCGAACCAGCCCAGCAGAATGGTGAAAATCGGCAGCACAATGAAAGAACGCAGGTGCGGGTGGCCATGACACATGGGCATCGGAAATCAGTCCTTTTCTCAGCCTATCAGCATCGCAGAGGCGGAAGGGCGGCTCGCTCCGAAGCGACGGGACCCGCATCAAAGTACCAGGAGAATGAACTATCATATCCGCAGGGGCAAATTGTGGAAGCAATCAAGAAATCGCGTCATTCCTTCCAGACCGACGATGCGCGCCTTACCCCGATTGCGGAAAAGGTTTTTGTCGGGCAGCGCCTCGGTTTTGAGGACGGTGTTGCGCTCTATCGCTCGCCGGACATACTTGCCGTTGGCTGGCTGGCGAACTGGGTGCGCGAAAAAATGCACGGCGACATTGCCTACTTCAATGTCAATCGCCACATCAATCCAACCAATGTTTGCGTTGCCGCCTGCCGGCTGTGCGCCTTCGGGCGGAAAAAGGACGCACCCGGCGCCTACACTATGGCGCTTGAAGAAGCGTGGCAGCGCGCCGCCGAAGGGTATTCCGAGGCCGTTACGGAGTTTCACCTGGTCGGCGGCCTCCATCCCGATCTGCAGCTCGAATATTTTCTCGACCTCATCAGCGGTTTAAAACAGCGTTTTCCGAAGGTCCACGTCAAGGCCTTCACCATGGTGGAGATTGCATATCTCGCCAGGCGTTCCAAATTGACGATCCGCGAGACCATCGAAAAATTGAAAGCCGCGGGCGTCGATTCCATGCCTGGCGGCGGCGCGGAAATCTTCGCCGACCGAGTGCGCCACATCATTTGCGACCACAAAATCGATGGCGATGAGTGGTTGGAGACCGCGCGCATCGCGCATCAACTTGGTTTGCGCTCAAATGCAACCATGCTATACGGCCATGTCGAAAACGATGAAGACCGCGTCGATCACCTGCTGCGCCTGCGCGCGTTGCAGGATGAAACCGGCGGCTTCCAGACATTTATTCCTCTGGCGTTTCATCCCGACAACACCGCGCTCGACCATCTGCCGCGCACCACCGGGATGACGGACATTCGCCAGATTGCAGTGGGCCGGCTCATGCTCGATAACTTCGGCCACATCAAGGCCTACTGGCAGATGATGACGGCGAAGATTGCGCAGATCGCGTTGCGCTTTGGCGCCGACGATATCGACGGCACCGTGGTCGAAGAGAAGATTTATCACGACGCGGGCGCGGAAACTCCGCAGGGAATGCGCCGCGCGGACCTTGTCCGCCTGATCACCGAAGCCGGACGCATTCCGGTCGAACGCGACACACTATATCGCGCCGTCGAGCGCAGCGGCGACACCTTCACCGTCGCCGTGTAGCTCTGGCAAATCTGTCTTCGCTATCGTTCCGAGAGGCTCCGTCCACAACTGATCGCACCTGGTGGAGCATTTTGTTTGGCTGCGTTCAGCTTGGCCATCGTACTCTCGATGCGGCCCTGTAACGTGCGCTGTGCCCCCAGAAACTGGTCAGCGTTCTGGTTGAGCTGCTTGATTCGCTGCGCGGCGAGCACTTCGCTCAGGATGTCGTAACCGGAATCCACAATGGACTCGCCATACTTGATTCCATCTGACCATCCGTCATCAATCCCAAGTTTGTGCTGGATGGCTTCGTCGCCGATCAGGTTATCCACGATCTGCCGCACCCCCTCCAGATTTCCATTCAGATCGCCCTGGTTTTCCTTGTTCCACTTGAAAAAGTGGCGCTCTTCGGTCAGTTCATCCAGGTGTTTCCGGTCCACTCGCGCACGGCGCAGCGCATCCTGCAAATAGGCTTTGTGCTGGTCCAGCGCTTCCCATTGTTTTTGCAGTTCTCCCACTTTGACGGGGTCTTTTTCGTTGGATATCTGGCGGTAAAGAGATTCAATGTCCTTGTCGGAGTCGCTGATCTGGCTGCTGATATACCCTGTTAGCTTTTGGCCCGTATAATCCTGGGCCATGTCAAGACCGCGCTCCCAGGCATCGTCTGAGGCGTGGTCCACAGTCGCGCTCCATTCGGCCAGGTCTTCATTGTGCATCTTCTGAGTTTCCATCAGTCGTCGCAGAGCATTCTGCGCGCCGGTCAGTTGCGTGCAAAGCTGGGCTGGCCTGTCTGAGGCCTGTGCGACGGCTGGCCGAGCGGGCAGCGGAGTCGGAACCGGGTTCGGCGCAACCGCCGAAGGCATCGGTGAGCCGCCTGTAATTTGCGGCCGCAGCAGAATCGGTCTTGCATTCCGGCTGAGATGAATGGGCGCGGCGTTCGGATCTTGCGGCAGGGTCACCAATTCTCCAATGGCTTGCGTGCGGGAAACGGAAAGATGAATATTCGCGTTGTCGAACATCTCGCGCGCGGCCTCCGATGCGGCTTCATCCGTCTTCGCCACATCCAGCATATGGGTCAGCGCCGCTTGCTGGTCCACGGTCGGTTGCAGGCTGGCAAGCTGGGACTTGGCCGTCGCAATCGCGCCTTGGTCCGCTGTCACTTGCGCCTGCGCTGCGGTGTAATTCTGGCTGGCCTGGGTGTCGGTTTGCAATGCCTGTTGATAGTTCAGGTCCGTCTTCTGGAAAGTTGCAACCTGCGGGTCCTGGGTTGCGGATGTCAATGCCGGATTCTGTAGCGCGGCATGTAGCGCCGTATCTTCGGTCAGGTCGCGCTCCGGTCCCGCAGGCAAACCTTGTGCGGCCTGCGCCAACTCAGGGGCCTGGTTCGGCTGCGCTCCATCCAGATACATACCCGGCAATCCCGCGATGCCTTGTCCGGTCGCGCCGCTGCCAGGTTCAGAAGCCGCTGCATTCGCTCCCGGTTGCGCGCTGGCGGAGCCTCCAGCCGGGCCTCCCACATAGATTCCTGGGAGCCCCTTCAGCCCATACGCCGTTGAAGTCGCGCTGGCGTCCCCCATCTTCACCTGCAGATCGTCGGGACCCGGCGCATCCGCGCCTTTTATTTGCAGGTCATCCGGCCCGGGTGTGTCCATGTCTTTCAGCGACAAGTCGAACGGAAGATTGCTGAGTTTCAGCTCGCTGTCGAGCCGTGCAAACATGGCGGCGATGCGCTGCTGCTCCGCGATGCGCGCCTGCTCCTCGGCCTCTCGCTGACGGCGTTCCATCTCCTGTTGAAAGGCGATGCGCTGCTGTTGTTCCGCCGCGGCATTCCTCTGCATGGAATTGATAAATCCATTGATCGCTCCTTGCATGGCGGCATTCACGACCCCATTGACCATCTGTTGATTCATTTGCTGGCGCAGCGCTGCTCCGCTCAGCGGAGGTCCTCCGGACGTCCCGCTGGAACTGGACGATCCCGATCCCAGGCCACATGCCGCCTGAAATTGAGAATAGGTCATGCCTTCGGGCCCAGCAAAGGTGCCATTCGGACAAACAAAACTGCCGGACTGCGCCCATGTCAGCCCGGGCCAACATGTGATTATCAACGCCGTAACAGGCAGAATACGTGTCAGGCTGGATGCCCTTAGCAATTTAGAGAGCCAACCGTATGGGAACCAATCTTGGCGTTGATATTCTATGCAGCGCATGGAAGCTCCGCAATATCCGCAACGGCAGGTAGCACGGTTAGGATATTTTTGCCCGAATTATAGCAGCAGACCAAGTTCATCTCAGCGTTTTTCTCTTGCCCGTCCTGCACAACTTCCGTATACTCCCCTGCAAAGTCTTTCTAATGTTGAAGTTTGCTGGAATCGCCGGAAACCATGTACGAGCAGCAGGAGCGAGCCATGTGTCAAGATGGAAGATTTCCCCGTAGAAGCGTTTGGACTTGTCTATGCCTCGGCTTGCTGCTGGTTGCATTGCCGGGCCGCACCGCCCTAAGCCAAAGCCTTGCCTCCGCGGTAGGTCAACAGAAACTGGCGCGCGCGCAAGGGCATGACGCCAACACACCGCGAGACCAGGCAGAAGCCTGGAAATGGATGCAGAAGGCCTTGAAAAACGCAGGCATCTCCAACCCCAGGCTGGATGGCATGACAGTTACGGGAACAACCGCCGACAAGAAACCGTTTTTGATTCACTTGTCATTTGTGACCTCTGTCACGCTGGAACCGGATGTGGCAGTTCCTTTCGGGCTGACCGCAAAAGTTCACTGGTATGAATTCCCATATATATCCAGCCTGCCAGGAACTTTGGAGTGGAGTCAGGCATTTCTTTCAGTCGCGGCGATCACCCATTCCAGACGCTTCTATGCCGCACTCGGATACCTGGCGCATACCACCCAGGATGATGCGTATGCTCAGGCCGCAGCCGCGCTGGAAGACTTCAAACCCAAGGCGGAAGCGTGGCGCAAGATGGCGGTGAAGCCCGCAATGCCGGAGCAGGCACGTGCGCATCAGGTGCTGGCGGAGTATGCGTTCAAACACAAGGATGTGGTCAAGGCGATGGAAGAATACTCCCAGGCCCTGGACATTTTTCCCTATTGGCCCGAAGGACACTACGACCTGGCCACCATGGCCGCCGAAATTGGCGGAGCACCGGGCTATAGAATCGCGATTTTTCACATGGAGAAGTATCTCGCTCTGACCCCGGATGCTCCCGATGCTCAGGCCGCCAGCGACAGCATCATCGTCTGGAAAGACAAATGGGCCGGCGGAAGAAGCGCTCCTTCGCCTGCGTCTGGGGATGGGTCGGCCAGCAGCATTAACTAAATTTAGTAGCTGGCAGTTCGCGACGGAACCTTTCCGGCGAAGTACGACAGCTCTGGCAGGAAGGGCGATCAATTCATCCAGCGGCGGTCGTTCGGGTCTTTTTCCCCATCCGGATCGATGTACCGGCCTTGCCCGTCGAATTTCACATTGCGATCGTGCTTGCGCATGTAGACCTCGAATTTGCGCGCTGCCCGCCTCCTCTTCCACCTGTAATACCCGTTGCGAATAGAGAAAACCTGCTGCGTCGCCGCAACAGCGTATCCACGCCGCGGAGCGACTTTGAGGTAGATGTATCCAAACAACGCGCCGCCAAGCGATGCCAGAGATAGAAAACCGTTCGGCCCCTCGAATACGCTGGCCAGCGC
>JBOGLY010000091.1:0-9041 GCA_050746425.1 Acidobacteriaceae bacterium | reverse complement strand
AGCCGGACCAGTGCGAGCTTACCGAGTCCAATCCGGCGCGGCTTAACTGCATTGGAGTCGAGGCCAATTTCCTGCCGACACTCGGCGTGGCACCTCTGATGGGACGCAATTTCCTGCGGGAAGAAGATCGGCCAAATGGCCCCAAGGTAGCCCTTATTTCCTACGGATTATGGTCCAGCCATTTCAACCGCAATCCCGGCATATTGAATAAGCTGATCCAGATCGACGGCAAATCGGTCCGCGTGGTCGGCGTCCTTCCGAAGAATTTTGAGATGCCGACGCTCGATCCCTTGGACATTTTGGTTCCCCGCGCGCTTGACGAGACAGCACAGCGCAAGGTAACCATTGGGGGCTCACCGATGCGGGCATTTGCCCGGCTCAAGCCCGGAGTGAGTATCGCGCAGGCCGAGGCTGAACTGAAGCCTCTATTTCAATCAACCCTGAGCTTTGCTCCTCCATTCGCACGCAACCAGCTTTTTCTAAAGGTTCGGTCGATGCGCGATTTTCAGATGCACGACGTACAGACGATGGCATGGATTCTACTGGGCTCCGTAGTGGCAGTGTTGCTGATTGCCTGCGCTAATGTTGCCAGCCTTCTCATGGCGCGAGGCGCAGCAAGGGAACGGGAACTGGCCGTGCGATTTGTGCTGGGTGCAACGCGCGCCCGGTTGGTTCGACAAACACTCACCGAAGCATTCCTGCTGGCCGGGGCAGGAGCCGTTGTCGGATGCGTTCTAGCGGAGATCTTGCTGCGTATCTTCGTTGCAATCGCGCCGGCTGGCATCCTTTTCCTCCGCGACGCACGATTGGACCTTCGCATCATCCTGTTCACGGTTGTTGTTTCGCTGGTGTGCGCGCTGTTGTTTGGACTTGCTCCCGCAGCGCAAAAACCTCGAATTGCCGCGCTGGCGGCGCATTCGAAAAGGCGCGGCGCAGATGCCACGATGCGGCGGATTCTGGTGGTGGGGCAAATCGCAGGCAGCATGGTCTTGCTCTCCAGCGCGATGCTGCTGGTGCTGAGTTTCTGGAACCTGCAAGAGCAGAACCTGGGCATGCAGACGCGCCATGTATTGACGGCACGCGTTTCGCTTTCCAACAGTTACGCAACCGGCCAGAAGCAAATGCAGTTTTATCTACAGGCGGAGGCGGCTTTGCGCCGTCTGCCAGGCGTTGCAGCGGTGGCACTCAGCGATTCGTTACCGCCGGGCGGTTGGCATAACGGCAGCTGGTTCGGGCAAATCGCCGTCGCTGGCAGACCCAAACCGATGGATAGCGCGGGCCAGGCAGTGGTCTGGCGGTGGGTCACGCCCGATTATTTTCACGTGTTAGATATCCCCATCATTCAAGGCCATGGTTTCACCGAGGAGGAACGGGACTCCAATGAACAATTTCTTGTCCTGAGCAAATTGCTTGCGAATCGGCTGTTTCCCGCGGGAAACGCCATCGGACAACGAATCAGGTTCGGCACGGATAAGACCTGGCATGTTGTGGCGGGGATAGCTGGAAACGTCAAAAATTCCGGCCTTTCCAGCCCCGCAAAACCCGAATACTACCGGCTAAGGCGCAACTTCGCCGTTAACTGGGACCCATCTCTCTACGGTATTCATTCCGTGATAAGTTTAGAAACCGTGCTCCCACCTGCGGCCGTCGCTCCGTGGGTGCGGTCGCAGATCTCCAAGATCGACCCTACAGCGCCGGTCGAAATTGAAACGCTGAACCGGCAGGTAAGTATGTTGGCCGCCCGTCCCCGGTTTGAGACTACACTGCTCGCCTTCTTCGCTTTCACGGGCCTCATTATGGCGGTCATCGGACTTTACGGGGTCATCTCATTTCTCGTAACGCACCGTACCCAGGAAATTGGGGTTCGCATGGCGTTAGGCGCTCAGCGCAGCCACATTCTCCGCATGGTGCTACGAGAAGCAGGTTTATTGATCGCGATCGGGATGGTCATTGGCATCGCGACGGCGCTTGCCACGGCGCAACTGCTGCGAAGTCTCCTGTTCGATGTGACCCCGCGCGACCCACTCGCGTTGCTGACGACTTGTGCTGTGCTGCTGCTGACAGCGCTATTTGCCGCCTGGTGGCCAGCTCGGCGGGCAGCTTCGGTCGATCCGATGCAGGCACTGCGCTCGGAATAAGAAGGTGAATGATGAATTGGATGAGACAGATTTTTGAGCGACGTAAGATGACGGACGACCTCTCCGAAGAGATGCGGCACCATCTGGAAGAAAAGATGGAAGCGCTGGTCGCCGCCGGCATGCCGCGCGAGGAGGCCGTCCACGCTGCCCGCCGCGCCTTCGGCAACACGACGCTGATCGAGCAGCGCAGCCGCGAAGTCTGGCCCGCTTCAGTACGATGCCGAAACCTTTGATCGTCTCTCCAACTTTGGAATTGACGTTAGAGCCGTTGTCGGAGATCGGGAGCTTAGGAGCAGCATCGTAGCGAATGGCACTTCAGCGAGCCAAGAGGTCCGAGGGGGGACCCTGGTTTTGAGACTGCTCGGCATGAGGAGATGGGGGGATACCCACTCCTTGCCAGGAGACTGCGATGAAAGCGCCGCTCTGCAACTCTGCTTCAGAGGGCACCGGTCCGGCAACCTGGGTCAAGGGATCCCCAGCGTCGCACGGCGAATCCGAGCGCAAGCAGACCCGTGCCGAAGAGTAGGAAGCTGCCGGGCTCCGGCACCGGCGATGCCAGGGGTTGACTCAGAAAGTCCCCGGAGGCGGATGTGTAGGTGACGCCAGCGGGGAGCGTGAAGTTAATGGATTCGGTATCGTAATAGTCGCACGACGAATCGTTGTCAGAGCGGCATTGCAGGAAGAGCTCCAGCGGGACCGTGAAATCCGAGCCCGTCAACTGATACACGCCGTCAATGATGACGCTGCCTGCGGTATTTGAAGCCACGTCGTAGCTCTGCCAAGTCCCAGTCGCGTCAGTGCCTTCCGCGTTGCTTAATGTGCCATTGTCCGACTCCCATTCGGTCTGCAAGTCCGCGTTGCCGAAGACCAGTTCTCCCAGCATGTTCGATTCCCCGTTGGTACCGCTGGAAAGACCGCCCGAGATCGACCATTGAACGCCTATGTCTGTGACGGTTGAGCTGGTTGCGCCTGGAACGTTGAACGTGAGTGTGTCCGCTAAAGCTGCCACGGAATTGCTAGTGCCGCCGGCAACGCCCGCCTGGTTGCTGTTGCCAGAGACACCCACCGAACCGGTTGCAAGGTCGGCGTAAGCATTCGAGTTGGCGACGACGGCGCCTTCGGGGATGCCGTTATTCGTGGCGGCAATCCCCAGTGCGACCGACGTGAGAGAAGACTGCGTCGGCACAGTGGTATACGTCGAGCAGCAGCCGCCGTAAATGTCCTGCGCGCTGCCCACAGGAATATTGCCTTCGCTGTTGTAAAAGATTGTATAGTTGCTGCCGTAGCTCTCCGTGCCCCCAACTTGCTGATAGGGTGGAGTTGAACCGGGGTTGCCAGCGGCGTCTGCGCTGACATAGGCGTTGACGGTCCAGCTGGTGATGCTATCTGCGGAGGCTATGCGGGGCGCCGCCAGGCACAGTATTAGCGCGGTTAGACATACGACTACTCCACTTGTAGAGAGGCCCCAGGCTCTTTTAGGTTCGTTCGCTTCGATCATTTTTCCCCCTTTGCGCGGGCAGGCCTAACTCTTGTAAAGACCCGGTGCCCGTGTTTGAATGAGTCATCCTTGCTCTCGCGGGGTTAAATGTCTTTAACGAACCCTAAAGAAGATGTAAATCCTTCTGGGTTGGAACCATGCGCAACGCAGACGATCATCAGTGGAGCTTCGGCCCTTTCCGACTCGACGGCTCCAGGCGCATCCTCTATCGCGACGACCGGCTGGTGCGCCTGTCGCCGAAGGCGGCCGATGTGCTGGTGGTTCTGATCGAGAACCACGGGCAAATCGTCGAGAAAGACGAGTTGATGAAGGCTGTCTGGCCGGACACGTTCGTTGAAGAGACCAATCTTGCCGTGCACGTCTCTCAACTACGCAAGTCTCTTGGCGATGAGGGCGGCGCGCTGTATATAGAGACAATCCCGCGCAGAGGCTACCGATTCATGGGGCAGGTGACAAGGCTGTCCTCCTTGATGAACGGATCCGGTGCGACGACCGCCGAGGCGAACACCCTTCTGCCGCCCTCAGCCGGCTCCGAGCGGAGGAAAAGATGGCTGATCGGAGGGGTAGTACTCGTGGCAGCCCCTGCGATATTTTTGGTGGTGCGGGCACTTGGCAGGCGGCCTTCATATAACAACAGGGCTGCGGTCGCTCCCTCTGCGTATGTCACGCTCACACCTTCAGAGAAAGACAGCGTGGTGCTCGCAGATTTCGCCAACAACACCGGCGAGCCGGTCTTCAATACAACCCTTCGCCAGGCGATGGCGATTGAACTGGAACAATCGCCCTTTCTTACCCTGGTCTCCGAAGGACAGATGCAGCAGGCGCTGCAGGACATGGGCAAACCGGCAGACGCCAGGCTTACGCCCGAGATATCGGTCGATCTCTGCCAACGGGTGGGAGGCTCGGCGGTGCTTGACGGATGGATCGCGAAGTTGGGCACGCAGTATGTTCTGGCGGTGCGCGCCACCAATTGCCGTAGCGGGGACCATATCGCGGATATCGAAACGAACGCCGCCGGCAGGGACCAAGTTCTAAAGGCGCTTGGAGACGCCATCGGCCAACTCCGGGTGAAGCTCGGAGAATCGCTAAGCATGTTGCAGAAGTTCGATACACCGATCGAAGAGGCGACCACGCCTTCGCTCGAAGCGTTGCAGGCTTACAGCATAGGCAGGGCGACCATGGTGCAGAAGAGCGAAGATGCCTCCTGTCTCCCGTATTTCGAACGTGCGATCCGGCTCGATCCGGACTTTGCGATGGCCTATGCCGCGCTTGGCAACGCCTATTCCAACCTTGGCGAGGACGGAATCGCCGCAAAGAACATCTCGAGGGCATACGCCTTGCGCGAACATGTAAGCCAGCGGGAGCGGCTGTATATTGAGTCGCACTATTTCCAGTTCGTGACCGGCGATCTCGATAAGGCGCGACATGCTTACGATCAGTGGGCTGCAACCTATCCGAACGCTCTTGCGCCGCGCACGAATCTAGCAGTAATTGACAGCAACCTGGGCAATTTCACACAGAGCCTGGAGCGGGCCAAAGAGGCCGTCCGCCTCGCGCCTGGGGACAGCCAGAACTACGCTAATCTGGTGGACGCCTATATCTCGCTGAATCAGCCGCGCCAGGCCAGGGCTGTTGCCGAAGAAGCCTTCCGGCGCAACCTCGACTCTCCGTCCCTGCGCCTCTATCTATATGACGTGGCCTTTCTCGATCACGACAAAAAAGCCATGCAACGGCAGGTCGACTGGGCCACCGGCGAGCCGGGCGTCGAGGATTCCTTTCTCGATCACGAAGGCAACAGCGCGGCGTTCGGCGGGCAGCTTACCCAGGCTCGTGCCTTCTCTGACCGCGCGTCCGCCGCTGCCCTCCGTGCCGGCGAGAGAGAAACGGCCGCTGGATACGATTTGAATGCGGCGCAGCGGGAAGCTCTATTTGGCAATCGACCTCAGGCACGGCGACTGGCTGAAAATGCGCTAGCGCTGGCGGGAGATCGCGACACGAAATACGGAGCGGCAGTTGCTTTGGCGCTGGCCGGTGAAACGCAACGGGCTGCGGCACTGGCTGAGAATTTGAATCGACGTTTCCCCGAAGACACCTTTGTCGAATCGTGTTATCTGCCTACACTTCGGGGAGCAATTGCTGTCCAGCAGAAGGATCCAGCCGTCGCACTGAAGGACCTCGTTGGAGCCTCGCGTTATGAGATGGGTGTTGCGTGCGGGCTGCTTCCGGTCTACATTCGTGGGATGGCTTACCTTCAATCCGATGACGGCAACCGCGCTGCCCTGGAGTTCCAAAAGATCGTCGACCATCCCGGCGTGGTGCTCAACTCGCCCATCGGTCCTCTGGCTCGACTTGAACTCGGCCGGTCCTATGCTCTGTCGGGCCAACCGGCCAAGGCTAGAGACGCCTATGAGACATTTTTAAAAGAGTGGGGTAGCGCCGACACTGGGGTCCCCGTTCTGATACAGGCAAAGGTCGAGTTGCAAAGATTGACTCTGCAGTCCAACTCCACGGAGAATCGCAAGATTAAACAGCCACGGTGGTCTCACGCAGGCGCTAAGGGCAAAATAGACTGACGATGGATTCTTTCACCCGCAAATGCAACCCGGCCGCCGCTTCTGGAATCTGACAGGACGTGAAAAACAAATTGTTCAGCGCGATCCTTCTTAGCTCTTTTGTCTGCATGGGAATTCCGTCTCTTGCAGCGCAAGACCAGTCCACCAATCCCGGCTTTAAGCAGGACATGAAAAACACCGGGCACGATACCAAACAGGCAACCGAAAGCGCGGGACATCACGCAAAGCACGGGATGAAAAAAGCCTGGCATTCTACCAAGCGTCATACCAAGCACGTGACGCACAAAGCAGCACGCAAGACCGATGAAGGCGCACGACACGTGGAACGCAAGACCAGCCCGGACCAATAAATTCGAAGCCCGTCGCGGCCCATAGCATCCTCGGACTCAGCCCTGCGGCTTGCGATTCGCAGGGCCAACTCGAGTTGTGTTGATCCGTTCCAAAAAACGGTTGGCCGCCTCCAGTTCGGCGGCAGGACTCTCCGCCAGAAATGCCTCCACCTCACGATTGATCTGGGCATAGTGCGACTGGATCTTATGCGCCTTCCGCGGATTGGCCCGCACCAGGATGCTTCGCCGATCCGCCGGGTTCGAGGCCCGCTGGATGAACCCCGCATTTCCCAGTCGGTCCAGCATCACCGTCACCCCGCCGCTGCTCAATCCCATCCATTTCCCCAGTGTTCCCGGCGTCATTGAACCCTCCAACTCCAGCAGGTTCAGGCACTGCATGTCGGTCAGGTGCATCCCTACAGCATCGGCCACTTTCTGGTTGAACAAAATCGTCCCCGCAATAAAGTAGCGAATGTTGCGGATCAGGGATGCATGCAGCGCGGCGCGGTTTGCGGTTGACATTTTGCCTCCATGTATCTATCTTAGCAAGTATCTTATTTAGTAAACTACTTTCATATTGAGAATCCCAATGGCAAAGACAATGGCAAAAGGATACAAGGGAATGGGAATGGAAGGTTCAGTCGCGCGCTGGTATGAGAAAACCGCGCGCAAAGACATGAGCCAATATCGAGAGCTTGCCGCCCGACTGGAAGCCGATCTGCCTGTCGGCGCCGATGTGCTGGAAGTGGCACCGGGTCCCGGCTTTCTTTCCATTGAACTGGCAAGGACAGGCAGGCTTCGTGTCACCGCGCTGGAAATCAGCAAGACCTTTGTCGAACTGGCACGCCGCAACGCAGCCGACGCCCATGTAAACGTCGACGTTCAACAGGGCAATGCGTCTGCTATGCCGTTTCGAGACAACAGCTTCGATTTACTGGTATGCCGCGCCGCATTCAAGAATTTCTCTGAGCCCGTCATGGCGCTCGAAGAAATGCATCGCGTGCTTCGATCCGGCGCCAGTGGAGTCATCATCGACTTGCGCCGCGACAGTCCCATGTCCGCTATCCGCGAATATGTGAACGGCATCGGCATTGGCACAATCAACCGCTGGATGACCCTGTTGACCTTTCGCTTTATGCTGCTAAAACGCGCCTATACCCGGCCAGAAATAGAAAAGATGTTGGCCCAGGTCGCTTTCCGCAGGGCTGAGGTACACGAGAATTCGATTGGAATGGAAATCTGGTTTGAAAAATAGCGGTCACCCGAATTTGGACGCGGGCGTAGTTGACTATAGAATCTTTTTTCCAAAAGCCGACGAGATCAGCTCGACCGCCAGGATTGCCGTCCGGTTGTGTTCGTCGATGACCGGATTCACCTCGACCAGCTCGAAGCTCAACATGCGGCCATGATCGGCGATGATCTCCATGGCCAGGTGACCCTCGCGATAAGTCGCGCCGCCGCGCACTGGAGTGCCAACGCCGGGCGCATCCTCTGGATCGATCCAGTCCATATCGAGCGAGATGTGATAGCCCGCTGTGTCGCGACCCGCGGCGCGCAACGCTTCTTCCATCACCGTGCGCATGCCGCGCTCGTCGATGTCACGCATGGTGTAGACTTCGGTAATCCCGGCGCGGCGAATATTTTCCTTCTCGGTCGCGTCGATGTCGCGCACTCCGATCAAGACCAAATTTTCCGGGGCAACCTTGGGCGACCACCCGAAGATTCCCTTCAAGGCGTCGGGACCGAGGCCCATCAAAGCTGCGACGGGCATGCCGTGCACGTTGCCGCTGGGCGATGTTTCCGGAGTATTGATATCGGCATGGGCGTCGATCCAGATCACGCCGATCTTCTGCTGCTTGCGGCGATGGAATTCCGCCACGCCGGAAATCGTTCCCACCGCGATTGAATGATCGCCGCCGAGCACCAGCGGAATTTGCCCGGCGTCAAGCGTTGCGATCACCTGTTCGGCTTCTCGCACGCAGGTTTCTGTAATCGCCCGCAGATATTTGGCGTCGTGCTGGCCGATGCTTTGCGTCTCGGCGATTTCGACAGCGATATTTCCGCTATCCTGCACTGTGTGCCCAAGCGCTTCCAGACGCGCTTGCAGCCCGGCCACTCGCACCGCGGATGGTCCCATGTCCACGCCGCGCCGTGACTGGCCAAGATCGAGCGGCACACCGATAATTCGGATATTTCGCCCAGGCAGACTCTGCACGCCGATTGGTTGTGGGTTGTGCCCGCGCTGGATCGCGGAGTTGTCGTCTGCCGTGCTGTGTGGCTTCGTTGATTTCTTAGGACTCGACATACGAATTCGCGCTCAGTGCTGTCGTCTCCGGTTCTCTACCCGTAGCAACGACGGATAGATGCGTTTCAGTGGTCTGGCAAATGGAATCGTTTCGCGAACATGGTCCAGGCCGCAAATCCAGGCCACGGCGCGTTCGATGCCCATGCCAAATCCAGCGTGCGGCACCGATCCATAGCGGCGGAGGTCAAGATACCACTG
>JBOGLY010000090.1:0-9044 GCA_050746425.1 Acidobacteriaceae bacterium | reverse complement strand
TCATTACATACATGTTTACGGCGCCGCTGACGGGCTGGCTTGGAGACCGTTTTCCACGCAAGCCGCTCATCGTGGCAGGAGCGTTTCTCTGGTGCATACTGACGCTTTCGACGGCGCTGGTCCACACCTTCGGCGAACTGTATCTGCGGCATGCCCTGGTCGGTATTGGCGAGGCTAGCTTCGGCATTTTCGCTCCCGCGCTACTGTCGGATTATTGGCCACCGGAGCAGCGCAATCGCATCCTTACGCTCTTCTATCTTGCGCTGCCGATCGGCGCGGCCCTCGGCTATATCGTCGGCGGCACGCTTGGCCAGGCCTACGGTTGGAAGATGCCCTTTTACGTGGCGGCCGCTCCGGGCCTGCTTGTCGTGTTGCTTGTCTGGATTTTTCTACGAGAGCCGACGCGGGGCGCCTCAGAACCACTGGCAGTCAGACCGGATCGAGCGACCCTCATAGGGCTGATGCGCAACGCCGCATACTGGACCGCAACTCTCGGCATGGCAATGATGGTATTCACGCTCGGCGGAATTTCCGTGTGGATGCCGACGTTTCTCTACCGTTATGGACATTACTCTCTGGCCGGAGCCAGCCAGATTCTGGGCGCGATTACCGTGGTCGACGGAATTGCGGGAACGTGGTTTGGCGGATGGCTCGCACAACGATGGCTGCGCCACAATAAGGCGGCGCTCTACCTTCTCTCCGCATGGAGCGTGCTGCTCACCGCCCCGTTTGCACTGCTGGTTTTCTACGGACCGCGTGCGGCCATGGTGCCCTGCCTGACGGTCGCGGAGTTTTTGTTGTTCCTGAACACGGGCCCGTTGAACGCAGCCATCGTCAATGCTGTAGACGCGCCCATACGCTCGACCGCCATTGCGATTGAACTGTTTATGATTCATGCTCTCGGCGATGCTCCTTCGCCGCGCATTATTGGCTGGGTTTCCGATCATTCGTCGCTGCGAGCGGGGCTGGCAATCACGCTGATCACGCTGTTGATTTCCGCAATTTTGATTTTCTTGGGCGCGCGCTTTGCGCCCGATGTGGATGCCGCGGCGGTCTGAAGTAGTTTTTCCTGGGACAAAAAAGAAATCAGCGTACTTGTCACAGAATCGGCATACTAGAGGAAGATGCCTCCTTCGCTTTCACTATTTTTCCACGCAAGATACCTCTTCGACTCGTTCGCGTGGCTGGTCGCGGCAATATGGCTCTGGCGCGTGCTACCCGCATTGTGGATGCTTCCCCGAGTTCCTGATTTATTGAAACGATCCGCAGCGAATGAGGGCCCGCAAGATGCTCCGGGAACATGGCCGTCCGTGACCGTTATTGTCCCGGCCAAGGACGAGGCCGCAGGGATCGCAGATTGTTTGCATAGCCTTCTGGCCTGCGATTATCCGAATCTCCAGATTGTCGCCGTCGATGATCGCTCTGGCGATGCCACCGGCACGATCATGGAGGAGCTTGCGGCTTCGCCTGAGGCGCGGCGTAGGTTGCGCGTGGTGCGCGTCGAGCAATTGCCGCAGGGATGGCTTGGTAAGCCGCACGCCATGGCGATTGCCGCAAACGGGGCGACCAGCGATTGGCTGCTGTTTACAGATGCCGATGTTATCTTCGATCCTCGCGCCATTCGGCTTGCGATCGACTACGCGATCGGCAGTCGCGGCGATCACATGGTCCTGTATCCCACGTTGGTTCTTCGCGGCGCCGCCGAAAAAATGCTTATTGGATTTTTTCAAATAGCTTCCGCCTTGGCTGGCCGCCCCTGGAAGATTGCCGACCCGCAGTCGCCAAAGGACTACATTGGCGTCGGCGCGTTCAACTTGATTCGCCGTACTGTTTATGAGGCTTTGGGAGGTTACGCCGAGTTGCGCATGGAAGTGCTGGAAGACATGCGGCTCGGGTTTAGGACCAAGCGCGAAGGTTACGCGCAGCGCGTTGCGTTCGGCAAAGACCTGGTGCGAATCCGCTGGGCGGAAAGCGCGTGGGGAATTCTCCACAATCTTACGAAAAATTTATATTCCACGTTCCGCTTTCGCGCTTCCTTGCTTCTCGCCGCTTGCGCCGGCCTGCTTGTTCTGGGCCTGATACCCTTTGTTGTTCTGTTTTTTCCTGGGCCCGCGCAGTGGGCTGGCATCATCACATTGTTAGCGCTATTCCTGCTGAATTTTCGTTATTGGCGTCTGACAGACATTTCGCCTGGATATCTGGTCCTTTTTCCGGTCGCGACGCTGCTTTTCGTGGGGACGATGCTGCGCTCGATGATTCTGGCTCGATGGCGCGGCGGCGTGCTGTGGCGCGGAACGCTGTATCCGCTGAAAGAGTTGCGAAGCCAGGCTGGGCCGCTCTGGTGAGCATGGCTTCAATCGCCGCGATGATGAAAGTGGACCCCGTGCTGGCCGCCAACTCCGTTGCGCGGGCTAAAGCCTTGTCCGCCGTTTTCAGCGGCAAAACTTCTGACCAGTTGCGGATTCGGACGGAATTTCTGCTTGCCCCCGTGTAGCTGTTCCTTTCGATTGAAGACCATGTCTGCACGACCCTGAATGGGTAGAATCCTGCCGCGAATCTGAATCGTTTTTCCCACCAGATTTTCGAGATTGCCCACCGACTTTTTGTCTTCGGACGAACTGATGATGAAGAAATGGCAGTCGGCGTCCGAGGTCTGCGGGCTGCACACATCCAGAAACTTGATTCCGTCGCTTGCATCCACGATGCGATAAATATGGGCCTCCACGCAGACATCTTTGTGAAGATGCTGCATGGCCTGACCGGGCGAAATGCAGGCATGTTTTGCCACGGCGGTGGAGCAGAATAAAAAAAAGGCTACGGGCACAGTCAGCAAAATCGGCGCGCGCATGGGGGGAAGTCCTTCGGTGCAGTTGTAGGAGTGTTCGTTGGCTCGATTATCATCTCAACCCACGTCGATTTGCACCCAAAATCTTGTGCGGGGTCTGAGGCGATGAATTTTAGTAAGGGCGTGCCGCGCCGAAGGAGTGCTCCACCACAATCTTTGCGGCCTGTTCCAGTCGGGATGCAAGCACGTCGATATGGCGCTCCTCGGTCAAGTAGCTAATGATCATCATGCGGAGAACGCTGCGGCCGCGCACCTGGGTAGTGGATATCCATTGCTGCCCGTCTTGTGTGATCTCCGCGGCTATAGCATGATGCAGCCGAGCGATTTCCTCTTCCGGCAGCGCCAGTTCCGTGGCGACATTGGCGCGAAAATTCAAAATCGTCAGACGGCGTGGAATGGCCAACTCGAATGCGCCGGTGGCGAGAATGCGCGATTCCATATACTCGGCCAGCCGAAGCTGAGAATCGATCAACTCTTCATACGCCTGGCGGCCATGGACGCGCAGCGTCAACCAGAATTTCAGCGAGTTCATGCGGCGCGACCATTGCGCGGAGATGCGAAAATTGTCCGGCAGGGCGTTGTTCGCCGCGCGCGGCAAATAGCTTGTATCCAGGCCAAAGGTCGGCTCCAGCAAATCCGGATGGCGAGTCAGCAACACACCGGCGGCGAATGGCATGGCAAGCCATTTGTGCGGATCGATCGTGATCGAGTCCGCCAACTCGATGCCCTGAACCATCGCGTGATGCTTATCTGAAAACACAAGAGCCGCTCCGTATGCGCCATCAACATGAAACCAGAGATCCTGTTGACGGCAAATTTGCGCCAACGCAGGCAAAGGATCGATGGCGCCGGAACTCGTGGTTCCCGCGGTGCCGACAATTGCCAAAGGCTCAAATCCAGCTTGACGGTCCAGCGCAATTGCCGCCTGAAGCGCGGACAAATCCATTTCCGCCGAATCCGTCACCGGGATGCGCCGCAACGCTTTTCGTCCCAACCCCAATATGCCCAACGATTTTTCCAGCGAGTGATGCGCCTCCGATGACGCATATACTACCGGGCGCTTTAACAATCCGATCAAGCCTTCATCGGCTATATGCGGATAGCGGCGCGTCAACGCGATGGCCAGCGCGCTCAGGTTGGCTTCCGTGCCTCCGCTGGTAAATGTGCCGCCATGCGGCTGGTTCTCCCAGCCGACACGCTCGGCGATCCAGCCCGCCGTTTGTTGCTCAATCCTTGACGCGAGTTGCGAACGAGCCAGCGACGCCAGCTGAGGATTGAGCGCCGCAACCAGCGCTTCCGCCAGCACCGCCATGTACGTTGGCGTCGGATTGGTCATGCCAAAATAATTCGCGCTGGGAACATGAAAACCATGGTCCATCATTTGGGAGCAGATGTCTTCGAGCACGTTCACGGCATCCTCGCCGATTTCAGGCAGGTCTGTGTGTTGAGGGTGGAAGTTGCGCTGGTCAGCGGGCGGCTGCACCGGACGGTCTTTCAGGCTGGAGAAATATTCGTTAATGCGGTCGATCAGGCGATAGCCAAGCTGCTGGCGCTGGCTGCGGTCCAAGTCAAATCCCATGCGGGTAACTGCCTTGCCGATTGTTATTACTTGCAAGTTGCAAGTAATCGAATGAGTTTACTTTCATTGTGAAAGTGACTTCGGCTGCTGCATCCATGGCCTTGAATCAGCTCACAGTGCATCTCTAAATGTACGTCTCTGATCTCAGCAATCCCATGTCTCATCCCCGCGGGGGACGAGATATGGGGCGCCCAGGTTTCTCTACTCGGGAATGGTCTCGGCATCGGGCTGTTTCGTTTGCGGACGCATCAGGGGAAAAAGGATCACGTCGCGAATCGAGCGCGAGCCGGTCAGCACCATGGTCAGCCGGTCGATGCCGATGCCTTCTCCGCCGGTGGGCGGCAGGCCAAAGCTGAGCGCGCGAACGTAATCCTCGTCCATGGCGTGGGCCTCAGCATCGCCGCGTTCACGCTCGCCAAGCTGCTGCAGAAAGCGATTGCGCTGTTCGACAGGATCGTTCAATTCGCTGAAGGCGTTGCCGAGTTCGAAGCCGCCAATGTAGAACTCGAACCGCTCGACCCAGTCCGGCTCGTCCGGTTTTTGCTTCGACAGCGGCGAAACCGCAAGAGGGAAGTCGTAGATGATGGTGGGCTGAATCAGGTGCTCTTCGGCGACGATCTCAAATACTGCCGCAATGGATTGACCCAGGGCCAAGTTGCCGTCGCGTTCAAGCTGCCGAACAGTCAGATTCAGAGCTGCGACATGCACGGTAAGCGATCTCCGTTCTGGATCTTGAGAGTAAGGAGGTCTTCTATCTAGATCTTTGCCAAGGTTCTGCTGCTCCACCTTGCACGCCTCGTACAACCGACGAACCGCTGCAATAAATTGGGAGGACGACGAAAAGTCTCCGCGTGATGGCGCAGGCGCAGCTTCTTTCGGCCACCATTTGATGATCGCTTCCCACATGGGGTATCGCTGCCACTTGCTGAGATCGATCTCGACATCGTTGAAGGTCGTCTTTGTGGTTCCGTTTACTTCCATCGCGATATACGGGATCAACTCCTCTGTCAGGTCCATCAGGTCGTGGTAATTGGCGTAGGCCTGATAGAACTCCAGCATGGTGAACTCAGGATTGTGCTGGGTGGAGATTCCTTCATTGCGGAAGTTGCGATTGATCTCATAGACGCGATCGAGACCGCCGACGACCAGGCGCTTCAAATACAATTCCGGCGCGATGCGCAGGAAAAGATCGATGTCGAGCGCGTTATGATGCGTGGTGAAGGGCTTGGCCGCCGCGCCGCCAGCGATGGGCTGCATCATCGGCGTTTCCACTTCCAGAAACCCGCGCTCATCGAAGAATTTGCGCATTGCGCGCAAAACCGCGGCACGCTTGACGAAGACTTCGCGCACATCCGCGTTCATGAACAAATCGACGTAGCGCTGGCGATAGCGCAGCTCGACATCGGCCAGACCGTGATATTTTTCCGGCAGCGGCAGCATGGCTTTTGAAAGAAATGTGAGCGAGTCGACGTGGATGGTCAGCTCCCCGGTGCGCGTACGGAACAAGTAGCCGCGGACGCCAATGTGATCGCCCATATCGAGCAGCTTGTAGAGCTGAAAAGCCGGCTCGCCGACGGCATCCATGCGCACGTAGATTTGCAGGCGTGCGCCATTGTGCTGCAGCACAGCGAAACCGGCCTTGCCTTGGGCGCGGATGGCCATGATTCGTCCGGCAACGGCAACCGGCACGCGATCTTTCTCCAGCGTCTCGCCAGTCGCGGCATCATATTGTTTACGGATGTCCGACACGGCGCTGACCTGAATATCTTTTGGCGCGTAGCTGTTGGGATAGACGGGATGGCCGAGGGCCTCAATCTGTCGCAGTTTTTCCCGGCGAAGATTGAAGACGCTTTGTTCAAATTCCGATTCGTACACGCATTTTTCCTTTTGCAATCATGGGCGCTGGATGCAATGCCAGTATAGATGTTGCGAGCAAGGTATTTTCCGCGCTTGCCAATAGATGGCCGCGTCTGGAAGGATGAATCATTCATGCGGATGAACTGTTTTAGACTGAAATGGACGCTTTCAAAAGGAGACATCAGCCATGCCGGTTGACGAGACTTTGGGAAATACGACGCGGCGGGAATTTGTGCAGGGAAGCCTCGCGGTTGCGGGAACGATGTTGGCGTCTTCGGCGCCGGCGGTCGCGGCGGCGGCCTCGCCAGAAAAGCGCCCGAATCTGCTTTTTATTTACACGGAAGGGCAACGGTCCGATGCGTTGGGACTGGCCGGGAATCAACTTCTGAAAACTCCGAATCAAGACAGGATCGGGCGGGAAGGAGCGCGGTTCACGAATTCTTTTTGTACCAATGCATTGTGCGCTCCGGCGCGCGCAACGGCGCTGACAGGGCTTTACTCCAAGACCACCGGCGCGCTTGGCAATCCCAACAACAAAACTCTCAACGAGCCATTGCCGGCCGACATTCCGCTGTTTACGGACATTCTGCATCAGGCTGGGTATGAGGTTGCTATCGTCGGCAAGGTACATGTGAAGAACGGCGTTCGCGAGCGTTACTGGGACTACTATTTCGGTTTCAATGCGGCGGTCACGAATTATTATTTTCCGACGTTCCGGGAGGGCCGCAAAGGCGTGATTGGCGAGCCGGTGACGTACAAGAACAAATATGCGGACGACCTGGTCACGGACAAAGCGCTGGCGTGGCTCAATGAGCCACACGAGAAGCCGATCTGTCTGCTGGTGTGGTATCAAACGCCGCATGCGCCGTTTTATCGGCCGCGCCGGCTCCTCGATTTATACGACGGCGTTTTCATTCCCAAGCCCGCGACGTTTGACGACGACCTGAAAGGCTATCCCGGAAAGCCGCGATGTGTCGCAAACGCGCATAACAAAATTGGCACCCAGAGCGACCTAGACGATGACGCACGCAGCCTGGAAGAACTGGTGAAGGATTATTACGCGGGGCTGGTTGCAGTAGACGAAAATATCGGCAGACTTTTCCATCAGTTGGAGAAGACGAACCAGATGGACGAAACGGCCATCTTCTTTACTTCCGACCACGGCTATTTTCTGGGTGAATGGCGCATGTTTGACAAGCGCCTGATGTATGAGCCTTCGATCCGCGTGCCCATGATGATTCGCTATCCTAAAAAGATTCCGGCGGGCGGAGTGCGGCAGGAGATGGTTCTGAATGTCGACATCGCTCCAACATTGTTGGACCTGGCCGGAGTTCCGGCTCCAGAACACATGCCTGGGAAGAGTCTGGTGGGATTGGCGGCAGGGGAAAAAACTCCGTGGCGGAAAGAATGGCTCTACGAATATTACGAGTATCCGGGTTGGGAAAATGTGCGGCCGAATCGCGGCATTCGGACAGAACGATATAAATACATCCACTATTATCTGGAACCGCAGGAGTTTGAGATGTACGACCTGATCGAAGACCCGGGAGAAACGCGGAACCTCTACGGCAATCCACAACATGGCGCGGTGCAGCAGGAGTTGGCGGCAAGGATGGAAAAGCTTCGAGCGCAGATTCCGGCGAAAGGCCATTTGCGACAGAGTTAAACTTTGCGCGATGATTGTGATTCCTTGGATGAAGGAAGATGCAATCGCGGATCCCTTCACTCGTCGCCGCGCGGAACCGTGGCGACTTCGGTCGGGATGGCAACCAGAACATTTATGGCAGATCCAATCGATCCCCGGAATAACCGAAAAACCGCTTTACGCGAGCTGGTGCAGGCGGAGACAATGCTGCAGATGGCGTTGGTGCTGCCGCTTGCCTGCGTTATTGGCTGGGCGATCGGAGATTTTCTTGACCATAAATTTCACCAATCCTGGATCGCAATACTGGGGCTGGCGCTGGGAATTGTCGCTGGCTTCGTCCAGGTAATTCGAATGGCAAACCAAGCGAATCGAATCAGCGAGAAAAATGACCACTGAAATCACCACTGTTTCGGACAGCGAAATCAAGCCGGCCGAGAAGACGGCCCCTGCGCCGCCAACGCCTTTGATCCAGTTCAATGAGGAGGACATCCGGCGCACGCTTCATCGCTCGCTGGTACTGGCCGGCGCGGTCGTGTTGGTGGCGACACCAATTTTGTGGGCGTGGCTGGGCTGGCGCACATGGCTGACTTTTACGATTGGCGCGGCTATTTCCGCCACTGGAATTGTGGAGTGGCTGCAACTGCTTTCCGCCATGATGTCGCGCATGGAAGATGGCCGCACTCCGGTCCCCATGGGACGCGTTCTGATTATGTTTTTCCTGCGGTTGGCAGTCGCGGGCGTGCTCCTATATGCTAGTCTGAACAGTTTGCACGGGTCGATTTATGCATTGCTTGCCGGGCTGGCGGTATCGCTGCTCGCGCTGTCGGCGGAATCCATCCGCCTGATGGTGCGCAAGGGATGAAATGGCTTGACGCGACGAGACTTGCAAAAGTACACGGATTGAAGGACCTGGAAAGAAAATACGAACGATGCCTCTCCAACACTTCCTTGCTCACATTCTGAATCAATTGCTGGCCGGTCCCGCGACGACCCTGATGAACTGGGTAGGCCATCCGCCTCTAAACCCCGCTGCTCCCATCGACGGAGTGTTCACCATGGAGGTGGTTGCGTTTCTGATTCTTTTAGTTTTTTTGTGATTGTTCGGCTCACGCTTAACG
>JBOGLY010000089.1:0-9048 GCA_050746425.1 Acidobacteriaceae bacterium | reverse complement strand
AGCCCGGCCCGTCCCTGCGATCGCGAGAAGCGAGCAAGTGCAGCCGGTTCGTCTCATTCTCAATCGGGAAGACCTTCTGTTCATACTTTGGATCGAGACCCATCCGGTTCGGCATCAGCCAGATTTGCAGCATGTGGGTCGTTTCACCAGCGGACGGGTTCGCCTCGCTGTGCCGAATGCCGGTTCCAGCGGACATGAACTGTACTTCTCCGTGCCGAATCACGCCGCCCGACCCGAGTGAGTCTTTATGGCCCAGCTCTCCGCTCAATACATAGGAGAGAATCTCCATGTCGCGGTGTGGATGCGTGCCAAAGCCCATGCCGGGCGCGATTGAATCTTCATTGATCACGCGCAGGGCGCGAAAGCCCATCTGTTTCGGGTCGTAATAGTCCGCGAAAGAAAATGTGAAGTGAGAGTCGAGCCAGCCATGATTGGCGTGGCCGCGATCTTCGTTCAAACGAATATTAGTCATTGAAAACACCTCGGGAACCCGAAGCTTTAGATGGAGGGAGGCAGAAAAGGATTCAACGCGAATCACAGAGAAGGATCGATCCACACGCACGCGGAGATGCGCGGCAAGTGCGCTCACAACGGTTCCGCCGGGGGCGCGGGACCGTTGCGGAGTTCGTTGAAATCGGCAAGCCGTCGGAGAATCCGGGGCCAGCCCAGTCTTCCTGTCACTTCAAGATTGGACGGCATTCGATAGGGGCGTCCGGTCTTCAATACGAGCGGGTGCGTACGCTTCTATTCCGTTGCCATACACCAACAGGAAAACTGATCTAGGCGTGTACCGGGGTCGCAACCGCGGACTTTGCCACATCGTTTGCCTTGGGCTCTGAGGCGGCCGGCTTGCGGATATCGATGCCGCCCTTGAAATACGCGCCATCCTCAATGCTGATGCGCTGCGCAACCACATCGCCTGTCAACGAGCCTTCGTTGCGGATGTCGACGCGATCGCTGGCGCTTATATTGCCGTTGACCTTGCCGAGAACGACGACTTCCCGCGCGGAGATATTTGCGGCAACGTGTCCATTGCGGCCCACCACGACGCGATTTCCCGGCAGGTTGACGGAGCCTTCAACGTGACCGTCAATGTACAGCATCTCGCTGCCCGTGATCTCGCCTTTAATGGTGAGGGATTTGCCGATGGTCGCCTGTTCGCTGGTGGCGCTCGATGGGGTTGGGGTGGGACGCTGCGCCACCGGCTCTGGGCTAAGCGGGGCAGGCGATTGCGGACGTATCGGGTCCGAGGAAGAGTTGGTGCCGGGTTGGTTCGGTTTCCACATCGCGTTCATAAATCCTTTCTATTGTTGCTTTCCTCCGTCTGCCAACGCACCATTATCGTCCCAGGCATCATTTTTTGCAGAGCGGGTGTTCGGTTTCGATTTCGAAATCTCGCGCGGGAATAACTACCCAGGCGAGCCGCACGGTCCTGTCGAGTTACTCAAATTTTAACGGCTGAAACACAAAATAGGGAATGATTCCTGACAGAATTTGCAATCTTAGTTTGCAGGGTAACATCATGGTCAATGCCCGTTTGTTCATTTCATCGGCCAACTGGCTGAAATCAAGAGGCTGAAGCCCATGACAGATAAGGAACTGCTGGACCGCATTGCGCGTTCCCCGGCCCAGCGCGCCGGCTATAAACAACTGGTCCGGGAGCTGGGACTAGGCGGTGGGCGTGAACGCCGGCTGCTGCTGGAACAACTGGATCGACTGACCGCAAGCGGCCAATTAGTGCATGTGGATCGCGACTTCTGGGCGGTCGCGGCGGCGGCACGCAAGCGTAACAATTGGATCAGCGGACGCCTCGACTTACACCGCGATGGCTACGGCTTTGTCCGCCCGGACACAAAGGAAAAAACCGGGGAAGAAGACATTTTTATTCCTCCTGACAGCCTCGAAAGCGCCATGCAAGGCGATCTGGTGCTGGTGGATCTGCTGCCCGCGCGTGGCGATGGCCGCCGCGCTGGTCGAATTCTACGGATCCTGGAGCGCCGCAATCCTACCGTTGTCGGTACCTTTCATTACGCGAGTGGAAGGCGGACCGAGCGCGGCGAGCGCATGGCCGGCAATTTTGTTACGCCTTTAAATGCGCGCATCAACGAGGCGATTCTGGTTCCATTTGGCATGGAGATTCCAGAACATGCGGAGACTTTGGATAGAGTGCTGGGCGCGGAAGCAGCGGCGGAACATGAGAAATATGAAGACCTGGAAGGCTTGGTTGTGGATGTCGCGATCACGGATTGGCCGACGGCGACGCGGCCCGCGCGCGGACGCGTTATCGAAATCCTGGGCGAACGGGACGCCTTTGGCGTCGATGTTGAAATCCTGATTCGCAAGCATTATTTGCCTCACATCTTCCCGGATCGAGTGTTGCAGGAGGCCCGCGCGGTCGCAATTCCTCCATCCAAAGAATATTCGGGTGCCCCAGGTCTTGCTTCTGAGACCTGGGTTCCCAGGACTCAGCATCGCCGCGATTTTCGCGGCCTGCCGATTGTCACGATCGACGGCGAAACGGCAAAAGATTTCGACGATGCGGTTCTGGTTCGCGCGCTAGAAAATGGCGGATATGAGCTGCAGGTGCATATCGCCGATGTCGCGCACTATGTTCGGCCGGGTACCGCGCTCGATCTGGAGGCGCGGGTGCGCGGCAACTCCGTATATTTTCCCGATCGCGCCATTCCGATGCTGCCGATGGAGCTATCAACCGACGTTTGCAGTCTGCGCCCGGATGAGGACCGGCTGGTGCTTTCCTGCGTGATACAGCTCGGACCGGATGGGACCGTCCTCTCCTCTGAAATTTCAGAAGGCGTGATTCGTTCCGTCCGCCGCATGACCTATACCCAGGTCCACAACATTCTTGAAGGCGATGCCAAAACGCGAGAGCAATTCGCGCCGTTGGTGCCGGAGTTTGAGCGCATGTTGGAGCTGGCGCAACTGATGAATGCGCGTCGCGAGCAGCGTGGATCCATCGACTTCGACCTGCCCGAGCCGGTCATCGAGTTTGACGATCAGGGCCGAATGCGCGGCATTGTGCGCTCGGAGCGCACATGGGCCAATCGACTTATTGAGGAATTCATGCTCGCGGCCAACGAATCTGTCGCCAGTTGGATTGAATCGCTTGGCGTGCCGAGCATCTATCGCATCCACGAAAAGCCGGACGCCAAGCGTGTCGCGAATTTCGAGGAGATTGCGGCGCATTTCGGCTATTCGCTCGGACTTGGCGCGGTGCCCATCCGGCAAATTGAATTGCGCGGAGATCGGCGGAACCGCATGCGCGGAGGCGGCGAAAAACGCATGCGCGAGATCCCAGAAGATGTTCCGGTGACGCCGCAGATGTATCAAAAGCTGACGGAGCGGCTGGCGGGCAAACCCGAGGAGCGCATTCTCACCTATCTAATGCTGCGCTCGCTGAAGCAGGCGCGCTACAGCGAAAAAAATGAGGGACACTTCGCTCTGGCTACTCCTAGCTACACGCATTTCACGTCGCCCATACGCCGCTATGCCGACCTGATTGTTCATCGAATTACTAAGTCGTTGCTGGCGACCGGCGTGGAGGGTCGTCGGGAAATTGCTGCGAGCCTCACCCGATCCCACGCTAGCCGCTCAGTCGCCCCAGCGGGCACAAACCGCCCGCCGGGGACCCCAACACGCGGCGAGCATGGGGCACCCGTTACTTCGCTTCAACCTCCGATTGAGGAGCAGGAACTTGCCGCGATCGCGCAGGAAGTCAGCCAGTGCGAGCGCCGCGCCGCCGATGCGGAGCGCGAGTTGATTGAATGGAAAAAAGTGCGCTTCATGCAGAACCGCATCGGCGAGGAGTTTTCCGGGATCATTCTCAACATCACCAAATATGGATTTTTTGTGGAACTCGACGACCTGTTCGTCGAGGGGCTGGTACCGCTGGCCACGTTGCAGGGCGATCGTTACCGGTTCAATGAAAACACGCGCCAGATTCTGGGCGGAGCCAGCGGCCACCGGATTTCTGTTGGCGATGCGGTGCGTGTCATTCTGGACCGTATCGACGCGGTGGAAAACAAGCTTCAGTTCGCCCTCGTCGAGCAGCTTCCAACAGAGGTTGTGAAAAAACCCTCCAGAGGAAAGGCCACTGCGTCTTCGATGGCGCATCCAAACAAGAAGCGAAGTAACCGATCAAGATCAAAACCCCGCAAGCGACGTTAAGAGCATTTCAGCAGCAGTTTCTCTTCCTGTCGTGGATTGTCCTACATGACGAGATTGTCTGGAGTCGGCTACAGCTCAATCCGCAAACTATAAGTTATAAGTACAGGCCTCGTAATCCGGCTCCCCTACAACCTGTGACGTGAACCCGATTCATAAGGAGACAGACATGATTCAGCTTAAAGATGCCCGCAGAATCATTGCAGCAGCGGAAAAGAAGGCCGAGGAAATTGGCCAGCCCATGAACATTGCGGTCGTGGATGCAGGCGGGAACCTGGTGTCGCATGTGCGCATGGATGGCGCGTGGCTGGGCAGCATCGATATCTCAATCAACAAGGCATACACAGCGCGAGCGTTTGACATCAGCACCAAGGAACTCGCGACCCTCAGCCAATCCGGCGATCAGTTTTTCGGTATCCATGCCTCCAACCGTGGCAAGATCATGATCTTTGCCGGCGGCGTTCCGCTAAAGTTGGACGGGAAAGTGATCGGCGCGGTAGGCGTCAGCGGTGGAATGGGCGCGCAGGACCATGCCGTTGCCGAAGCGGGCGCGGCGGCATATTGACTATCGAAACCAGATTTGCCGGATGCCCCAGGTGCGCGAAGCTCACCTGGGTGTTTTGCCGCCCCCATATGAGCCGCAAAGTACGCGGCGCATATGGGGCACCCGGAACCTGGCGCACGCGGTATGTCTGAGGCATCCTGCAGTTCGATGGCGCAGGATCGCCGCATTTTTTTTGAATTACGATGGTATTGCGCTTGTTTCTCATCTGAAAGGACATTTCCATGGCTACAAATCGCGGAGTAGTTTATCTCGGCCCGAATAAGGTCGAAGTGCAGTCGATCGATTACCCAAAAATGCAAAACCCAGCCGGGAAAGAAATTACCCACGGCGTCATTCTGAAAATCGTCTCGACCAATATTTGCGGCTCCGACCAGCATATGGTGCGAGGACGCACGACGGCGTCTGCCGGGCTGGTTCTGGGACATGAAATTACCGGAGAAATCATTGAGAAAGGTCGAGATGTCGAATTCCTCAACATCGGCGACCTGGTCACGGTCCCATTCAACGTTGCCTGCGGCCGCTGCCGCACCTGCCGGGAGCGCGAAACCGGAGTTTGCCTCAACGTAAATCCGGGCCGCGCGGGCGGCGCGTATGGCTACGTCGATATGGGCGGCTGGGTTGGCGGTCAGGCGGAATATGTGATGGTCCCTTACGCCGATTTCAATCTGATCAAATTTCCGAACAAGGCGCAGGCAATGGAGAAGATTCGGGACCTGACCATGCTCTCCGACATCCTGCCCACCGGATTTCACGGCGCAGTCAATGCGGGCGTTGGCGTGGGATCGACTGTCTATATTGCCGGCGCGGGGCCGGTCGGCCTGGCCGCCGCGGCATCGGCGCAGATTCTTGGCGCGGCCGTGGTGATGATCGGCGACATGAATCAGGAGCGTCTGCAACACGCGAAAAAAGTCGGCTTCGAGCCGATTGACCTGACAAAGAGCGACAAGCTGGAGGAGTTGATCGCTCAGGTCGTCGGCGTGCCCGAGGTTGACGCGGCCATTGATTGCGTCGGCTTTGAAGCGCACGGACACGGCTCCCAGCACGGCGTCGAGGCGCCCGCCACCGTTCTAAATTCTCTGATGGCAATTACGCGGGCCAGCGGCAGCATTGGGATTCCTGGACTATACGTAACGGAAGATCCGGGATCGAAGGACGAAGCCGCGCAACACGGCAATCTCCGCATGAGGTTCGGCCACGGATGGGCCAAGTCGCATCGTTTTTATACCGGTCAGACTCCTGTGTTGCGGTACAACCGGCACTTGATGCAGGCCATTTTGTATGGCCGCATTCCAATCGCGAAAATTGTAAACGCCACGGTCATCAAACTGGACGATGCGCCACAGGGCTACAAGGATTTCGACAAGGGAGCGGCAAAGAAATTTGTCATCGACCCCCATGGATCGCTCGGCAAAACTGCTTAGAGCAGCTCACCAGTTGCTATAGAGTGCAGCGCGTCATTCTGAGCGAACGAAGAATCTGGGCATTTGCTTTTTGCGCAAAATACCGAGGTTCTTCGTTCGCTTCGTTCGCTCAGAATGACGAACTATGTTGACCCCTGCGCTTCATCAACCGGCGGCCTACACCTGCACATCGCCGGATTGCGCGGCATTTCCCAGGACCACTTTGATGTCCATCCTCTTGTGGCCGCGATAGATGGTCACCGTCACGGTTTGCCCGGCCTGATGGCCATCCATGATCTCCGCAATGTCTTGATCGTTCGCTACTCGATTGCCGTCGATCGCGACGATCAGATCTCCGCCAATGTAAATGGGAGTGTTGCCAAGATATGCCTGCTGCGTTCCCCCTTTGATTCCGGCATGGTCTGCAGGTCCGCCAGCAACTGTGCGCTCAACCAGAACGCCGGAAACAGGCGGGAAACCAAGTTGGCTTGCAATGTCTGGACCGATCGACAAATATCGCGCCCCGAGCGTCGGCCGCAGCACCTTGCCATACCGGGCAAAGTCGTTCAATGCGGCCCTCGCTTCATCGATTGGAATGGCGAATCCGATTCCGGCATTCTGGTCCGCGCCGCCGCCGGTGTCGATCATTGTGTTCATGCCGATCACATCGCCCTGCGAGTTCAACAGCGGGCCGCCGGAGTTGCCCGGATTGATGGCGGCATCGGTCTGGATCGCGTCGGAAATCAAATTCCCCATAGGTCCGCGTATGGAGCGGATGGAACTGATGATGCCCTTGGTCATGGTCCCGCTAAGCCCGAATGGATTGCCGATTGCATAGACCGCCTGGCCCACTTGCAGACCGCGGGAAGTGGCCAGCGTCGCAGGTTTCAAGTCCGGCGCGTCAATTTTCAACAACGCCAGGTCGTGCGCCTTGTCGGTCATCAATATCTGGGCCTTGTACTGGCGCTTGTTGTATAGCGTCACTTCGACCGTTTGGGCATTTGAGACCACGTGAAAGTTGGTGAGGATGTCGCCCTTTGTATTCAGGATGAAACCGGACCCTTGCCCCTGCTCCGGCACCGCACCATAAAAAAAGTCGTAAGTCATCATGTTGGAGGTGATGTTCACAACAGACGGCAGCGCCTTTTTATACACAGCGATGTTGTTCTGCTCGCCGGGCAACAGCGCGGGTGCCGCTTCCGCATCGGTGATCTCCATGTTCCCAAGCAACGCGCCGCTCTTTGGCGCGACGGATGTGCTGACAGGCCGGGTAAACCAGCCATGTCCGCCACCGGTTGAAAGGGTGTGGGTCGTCACGAAGTAGAACCCGCCCAGAATTGCAACGGTCAAAATCAACAGTCGTGCTTTCATCGATCGAGAACTCTCAGTCTTTCTGTCGCCAACGCCTGGGCCTCACAGGACATGACTAAGGAATAGATGGAATCAAAATTTTGCCAGCCACGAATGTCTATTTGGATTCATATCCTGCATTTTCTTTGCTTCACTTTCAACGTTTCGCGGGGAATGCTCGTTCATTTTTTTGTCTTATATTTTCCTGCTGCAACTGCTTAAGAATACGCTCTACGTCGGCGTCAATGTTTTCAATCGGTCCGGAGTTTTCAATCACAAAATCGCAAAGCGGCGCCTTTTCACCGTCTGTCATCTGCATGGCAATCCGCTTGCGAAAATCCTCTTCCAGTGCGAGCTTCTCTTCCGCGGGAGCCGCTTCGCCAATGCGCGCCAGGTAGCGAGCCAACCGGAGTTTCTCAGGAGCTGTCACCAGAATCAACCTATCGAACCTGCGTCGGAAACCAGGCGCGGTGCCGGCCCGGTCGGCTTCAAAAATCAATGCGGACTCGACCATGACAATCGCATCCGGGTCTGCTTGAAAAATCGTCTCGATGCGCCGCTCCTGTTCCGCAATCACGGCTGGATGCACGATTCGCGTCAAGTCCTCCATTCTGTCGGTCGATAATACATACCGCGCGAGTGCTGACCGGTCGAGCGAACCGTCGGCAAGTGTGAATGACGGGACTTCTGGAGGGGTTCCGAAGTGGGAAAGAATTTCCGCGTAGACCGGTTGACCTGGTTGCATCAGTTCGCGGCCGATCTGGTCTGCGTTCAGACTGCGCACGCCGCGCCGCGCGAACAACTCCGCCACGGTGCTCTTTCCGCTTGCAAGTCCCCCGGTAAGCCCGACGCGCAGCATTGCTTTTTCTCCTGATGTTGTTCCACTTCAGGGTCTCAAGCTCGAAATCCAGGACACCCTGCTCACTGAATGTTCAGGCCACGCCTAAGGCGCGCAGCGCGCACAGTGTTCGCCATCAGCATCGCAATCGTCAACGGACCGACGCCACCCGGTACCGGCGTGTAATAGCTGGCCAGCGCGAACGCATGCGGGTCGATGTCCCCCATTAGGACGGAGCCTTTTTCCTTGAAGGTGGCTTCGCGCCTGGCATTGCCCAAGAAAAAGCGATCGAATTCCTCCTGCGATGAAATGCGGTTCATGCCCACATCTATCAAAACCGCGCCGGGCTTGACCATTTCGGGACCGATGATCCCCGGTTTCCCAATGGCTGCCACCAGAATGTCCGCGGAACGGCAGAATGCGGCCAAGTCTCTTGTCTTGCTGTGGCAAATCGTAACCGTAGCGTTTTCGTGCAGTAGCAGCATCGCCATTGGCTTGCCGACAATGTCGCTGCGTCCCACCACTACCGCGTGTTGTCCGGCGATGGGGATCTCGCTGCGCTTCAGCATTTGAACGATCCCTGCCGGAGTGCAGGGCACAAGCGACGGCCGTCCGCTTTGCAGGCGTCCGACATTCACAGGATGAAATCCGTCCACGTCTTTATGCGGGGAGACGGCCTCGTCCAGCAGTCGCTTATCCACATGGGCCGGCAG
>JBOGLY010000088.1:0-9061 GCA_050746425.1 Acidobacteriaceae bacterium | reverse complement strand
GGCAGGCTCATTCGCTACGACGCCTAAATGAATCAACCGGCCTTCTTCCAGCCCGGAGATGATTTCGACCTTCCAACCCGTCGCCGATTGTACCCAGGCCAGAAATGCCTGCTGGTTGCGCGCATCGCGGATGGCGCTAGTCGCCACCACGCGAACCTTGTCGACGGCATGTGCCTGGACGGCGCGATGAAATCGTCGCAGCGCGCGGATCGTCGTCGCCATTGAATCCGGCGAGACCACCCCGCTCTCGAAGACGCTCTCGCCAAGCCGCGTGACCTCTCGATCCTCGTGCAGGGTTTTTAGGCGATGGTTATGTACAGCGGCGATTTTCAGCCGAACGGAGTTCGATCCGATGTCGACCGCAGCGTAGGTCGTCAGTGCCTTTTCGCGAGGGTTGGCCACATTGGAAGAATGCCACGAATCAGGGGAAAAAGGGCAACGATTAGACTGCTATTCTAAGTCTGCTTGTCAATATGCGCATGCAACCTTCCAACGCTTCTTACCCGCCTCCTTTAGCCCACCTTGAGGCAACCGGCTCGCCGACCAGCTTTCCACTCTCGCGGCGCGCCGAGTGGATTTTAATCGTCGTTGTTTTTCTGGCTGTCTACTTTGCTGCTTTGTTTACGCCCTCCCTGCTGGACGATGCCGACGCCACTCACGCGCAGGCCGCGCAGCACATGGCGCTCACGGGTCACATTGTCACGTTAATGGTCAATGGCATTCGCTATCTGGAAAAGCCTCCCCTGCCGTATTGGCTAGTCGCGATCGATTACAAGATCTTCGGGTTCAACGCATTTGCAACTCATTTGCCAGAAGCGCTGGCGGTGCTGGGTTGCGCTATTCTCGGTCTTTTATGGGGCAGGCGGGCCTACTCTGAACGGGCCGCCTTCTATGCGGCGCTCGCCTTCCTTACCTGTATTGGGGCTTTCCTCTTTACACGGATCTTCATTCCTGAGGCTATCCTGACGCTGCTGATGGCGTTGGCGCTCTATCTTTTTTTGACTGGGCTCGAAGATCGCCAGCCTTCGCGAATCTATGCAACCTACGTTTTAATTGCCCTCGCCCTGCTGACCAAGGGATTGATTGCGCCGGTGTTTTTTCTGGGTGCTGTTATTCCCTATCTGTTCCTAACCGGCGAATGGCGGCGTTGGCGAGAATTCCGCCTGCCCACCGGCATCCTTCTGTTCCTGGCCGTTGCCGCGCCCTGGCATATTCTTGCTGGTTTGCACAATCCCGATCACGGCCATCCGGTAGGAAATATTCCGTCGCCGGGTAATGTGCATGGCTTTTTTTATTTCTACTTCATCAACGAACATTTTCTGCGCTTTCTCGGCAAACGCTACCCGCACGACTACAACAAGCTTCCCGGCTATCTTTTTTGGAGCTTTCACCTGATCTGGCTCTTCCCGTGGAGCCTCTACTGGCCCGCGACGATCTACGCGGCATGGCACAAAAGACGCCAATCCGGCGGGCGCGTCAGCTGGAAAGTCTGCAGAAATCTTGGATTCCAGGGCAAGTCATCCCTGCTGCTTGCGCTCTATGCCGCGTTTATTTTGCTTTTCTTTTCTATTTCCACCAATCAGGAGTACTACACCTATCCGGCATATTTCCCTCTTCTCCTGTTGACGTGCGTAGGATTGGCGGGCCTGGAGACGGACGCGATGACTTCTTCGGCCAGCGAGCGGGCCCTCGATATGCGCTGGCTGGAAATTTCTCACGCGCTGTTTGCATTGGTCGGCGCATGCGCTGCCGCACTGCTTGCCTATGGACTTTGGGTCTCGCGACATCTGCCCTATATCGCCGACATAGGCACTCTGCTGGCCCACCGCGATATCGGCGGCTACTCGTTGTCAATGTCTCACTTTATGGATCTGACCGGACCATCGTTCGCCGCGTTGCGCCTGCCCTCTATCGTGGCCGCGGTGACGCTGCTGTTGGGGCCAAGCCTGGCCTGGCGGATGCGGGTCCGCAAGCAGCATCTGGGCGCAACCTTCACCACCGCCATGACCGCTGCCATCTTTTTGGTCGCCGCGCATATTGCGTTCGTTCGCTTTCAGCCGATCCTCTCCTCGCGCGCCATGGCCAACACGATCAACCGGGTCGCCGCGCCGAACGACATGCTTTTGCTCTATGGAGATCAATCGTTCGGATCATCCATCCTCTTCTACACCCAGCGACGCGGATATCTGGTGAATGGCCGCACTACGTCCATGTTGTGGGGATCGTATTATCCCGATGCTCCGCATATTTTTCTCGACGATGCGCAGTTGGTTGCGATGTGGGGGAATGGACCGCGCAAATTTCTTTTTGTTCCATCGCGATATCGCCAGCAGGTGGAAAAATTGCTCGACAGTCGTTCCTACCTTGTACAGGAGGTCTCCGACAAGGAACTGCTGACGGACCGGCCTTTGGATCGATGACGGCACGTCACGGCGATCGCAAGCCCACGCGCAATGACAATCCGCTTCGTCCTACAATAGAAAATTAGACGCGGCACAATCTTCATTCCCCAGGAGAGACCATGAGCAGGACGATCGTCGCGGAGGAACCCTCCAACGCGGTTGCGGGCCCGCCTTCGTCTGGCCAGCCACACGCTTCTTCATCCTTGCGGCGCTTTGCGTGGTTTGTGCTTGCCTATAACATCCTCGTTATCCTTTGGGGCGGCGTTGTGCGCGCGAGCGGTTCCGGTGCTGGCTGCGGAGATCAATGGCCACTTTGCCAGGGAGCAGCGATTCCGCAATCGCCGCAATTTCATACGATCGTGGAATTCACGCATCGACTGATGAGCGGCGGCGCATTGATCCTGATAGCGGCATTGCTTGTCTGGATATGGAGCGCCACTACAAAGGGCAGCCTGGCTCGCTGGAGCGCCGTTGCCTCTCTGGTGCTGGTCCTGAACGAGGCGTTTCTCGGCGCTTTGCTGGTTACCGTCGCCGCTCACAGTGGTTCACAGGTAACTGCCGTTTCGGTCTTTTCCTGCCATCTCGCAAACACTCTGCTACTGCTCGCGGCGCTTGCATTGACCGCGGAATTTCTGTCCATGTCCCGCCGTTATCGCATGACCGCCCTGCGCCATGGAAGTCTAATCTTCCCTGCATTGGCAATTTTGACGACACTGCTCACCGGGATCACCGGCTCACTTGTCGCGTTGGGAGAAACTCTGTATCCGTCTCCAACGCTGCTGGCGGCCATTCGCCAGGATTTTTCTCCCGCCGCTCCTCTGCTGCTTCGTCTGCGATGGATTCATCCGGTCACCGCATTCATCGCTGGAGCGTTTGTCGCATGGCTGCTGGTGCAGGCGTTTCGGCACACCGCGCCATCGAAGGCGCGTTCGCTCGGCATTGCAGTTCTCGTCACGATTCTGGCGCAGTATCTTCTAGGCGTTGCGGACGTTCTTTTGCGAGCGCCGATTTGGCTCCAGATTCTCCATCTGCTGGGCGCGGATCTGTTCTGGATTTTCCTCATCCTGCTGGCCGCCGATTATTGTCTCGTTGAAAAATCTCCTAAGCACAAAAGCAATCGCGAGACCTTGGCAACCGTCGTGAACGGCGGATGAATATCGTTTGGTGTATTTTTGATACGCGGTGAAAAAATCCAGTCTGACGGAGTTGAGTCTTGAAGTCTAATCGCAACTCATTTCCTTTTTTTCCCTTGGCGCTCGGTATTCTTCTTCTCGTCGCAGGCTTTCCATCTCATAAACTCTCTGCCCAGACGGCGGAACCTAAGCCATATACATTCTCTCCGCAGGCAAAGCAGGTCATCGATCGCCTGGGGACTTTCGATTCCCTTCCTGCCACAACATGGCAATATCATCTCGGCGATATTGCACATGGAGAACGGCCCGACCTGAATACCAGCGACTGGAAAACCGTGACTCTTCCCTTCACCGCTCCGCATGGGGCCGTATGGGTACGGCGCTGGGTAGAGGTGCCAAAAACGTTGAACGGCTACGACCTGAGCGGGTCTCAGATCTGGTTCAGCTTGCAGGTTAATTCCAATGGACCCGTCCCCATGATTTTGTATTACAACGGCAGCCGCATAGCCCTGGGCGAAAACCTGGAAAAGCAGTTGCTCTTTAACGATGCCAAACCGGGAGAGAAAATTCTGGTTGCCGTCAAGTTGCTCGCGACCCAGGACGACAAGGACATCAACTCCGCCGACCTGAGCGTTGTGTTTTCCAGCAATCGACCGAACCCGGCGAATCTTCGCGATGAGTTGATTTCCGCCGCCTACCTCCTGCCCGCGATCACGTCCGATTCCGCAACGCTCGCGTCGCGGGAAAAAACCCTGGATGCTGCCGCCACTTCTGTCGATCTGACGGCGCTCGATAAGGGGGAACAGTCCGCCTTCGACGCCTCGCTCCAGAAAGCGCAGTCGCAGCTTGATCCGTTTCGACCAGTTTTTCAGCAATACACGATCCACATGACTGGCAATGCGCACATCGACGCAGCGTGGTTGTGGCCTTGGACTGAAACAGTCGATGTCGTGAAGCGCACATTTTCGACGGCGTTGCAGTTGATGGATGAATATCCTGGCTACACCTATACGCAGTCCGCCGCGCAATATTACAACTGGATGCAGCAGAAATATCCCGACATCTTTGCGCAGATTCAACAACGCGTCAAAGAGGGCCGCTGGGAGCTTGTCGGCGGCATGTGGGCGGAGCCAGACCTGAACCTGCCTGATGGGGAAACAACTGTACGCGAGCTGCTATACGGCAAGCGATATTTTCAAAAGAATTTCGGCGTGGATGTTCGCGTGGGCTGGAACCCGGACACGTTCGGTTATAACTGGCAACTGCCGCAAATTTACAAGAAGGCCGGAGTCGATTATTTTGTCACGCAAAAAATGTCGTGGAACGACACCAATAAGCTTCCCTTGAAATTGTTCTGGTGGCAAGCGCCGGATGGCAGCCGCGTTCTTACCTATTTCCCGCACAACTACGTCAACTACATCCGGCCCGTAAGGATGGCCAGCGATCTGGCAACGGCCGTCGATATGAATCCGGGCGAACATCAAATGATGCACCTTTATGGAATTGGTGATCACGGCGGCGGCCCGACACGGGATATGCTCGACAGCGGCGTGCGCTGGATGGAGCCGAACAAAGTATTTCCCCATCTGGAATTCGGCCCATCGCTGGCCTTTTTTGAAGAACAAGCCAAGCATGTCGATACCGCCGCCGCGCCCATCTGGAACTATGAGACGCTGGCCGCGAGGAACACCGGGTTATCGCCCGCTCCGGCAGGGGAAATCAGTCTTCCTGTGTGGAACGATGAACTGTATCTCGAATTCCATCGCGGCACATACACCACCCAGGCCAAGCAGAAATGGTACCTGCGTCACGCTCCCGAATGGATGCTGAACGCAGAAAAATATTCCTCGCTTGCGTGGCTGGGCGGCATGGATTATCCCGGTGCGCAACTCGACAACGCGTGGGAGACGATTCTATTCAATACGAATCACGATCTCGCCGCAGGTTCCGGCATCGGCGTGATTTACAAAGACGCCGCCAAGCAATTCAAAGTCGTGCATTTCACAGCCGAGGCTGCCACCCGCAAGGCGCTCGACGGCATCGATAGCCATATCGACACCAGTGCGCGCGCAGGCATTCCTATTCTGATTTGGAACCCGCTCAGTTGGAATCGCACCGATGTTGTGGAAGCAAATGTCCAGATGCCGCAGGCCGAGCCGAATGGAATTTCCGTGCTCGACACTGACGGCCGGCCGGTCCTGATGCAGGTGCTCTCAGAGAGCGCGAGCAACCATAGCTATCGTCTGTTGCTGGAGGTGAAGAATGTTCCCTCCATCGGATATACGGTGCTGCATGCTGTTCCCGGCGCGCGCAAGGTTCCCAGCGACTTGCATCTCGATGGCGACACGCTGGAAAACTCGGCGCTGCGCGTGGTCATCGATCCGAAGAATGGATGCATCAATAGCCTCTACGATAAAAAAACACAGTTCGAGGCCCTGGCCGCTGGAAGCTGCGGCAATCTGCTGCAGGCATTCGTCAATATTCCCAAGGAATACGATGCCTGGAACATCAACCCCAATTACGTCAAGCATGGAACGAACCTGACCATGGCGGACAGCGTACAGGTAATCGAGACGGGACCTGTGCGCAGCGAGGTCCGCATCACTCGGCACTGGGACAAGTCGACCTTCGTGCAGAACATTATCCTCTATGCGGGTTTAGATCGCGTCGACGTCGTGAACGATGTCGATTGGCATGAAACGCACATTTTTCTGAAGGCGCGTTTCACCCTGGCCGCGAGCGCACCGAAGGCAACATTTGAGATACCGTATGGAACCATCGAACGCCCCACAACGCGGAACAACTCGGTCGAAGACGCGAAATTTGAGGTGCCTGCGCAACGCTGGGCGGATCTCGGCAACGGTCAGCACGGCTTCAGCCTGATCAACGATTCGAAATATGGCTACGACGTAAAAGGAAACGTGCTGCGGCTTTCGCTGCTGCGTTCGACCGTATCCCCCGATCCGAATGCGGACCGCGGTCAGCAGCATTTTCGTTATTCGCTGTATCCCCATGCCGGCACATGGCGGCAGGCGCACACGGTGTTGCATGGCTTTGCGTTCAACATCCCGCTGCGCGCCATGCAAGTGGAAGCGCACACTGGAGAATTGCCGGCCACGCATTCTTTTGTGACCGTCACGCCGAAAAATCTGGTGCTGACCGCGATGAAGAAAAGCGAAGACGGCAACAGCCTGATTCTTCGCTTCTATGAATGGGCGGGAAAGAAGACCACCGCGGAGATCAACGTCCCGGCAGGAGCATCAGCCGCAACGGTAACCAACCTGCTGGAGCATCCCGAAGGAAATCCTCTCACCGTTTCCGGCGGCCACATCGCAATTCCTGTCGGGCCGTACTCCATCGACACGGTGCGTGTCGATTATTCGAACCGTGGCGCAGCGTTCTGGCAGGACCAGAAATAAAAGGATCGCTGTCCCAATCAAGCCGTTGTTCGGATAGAACGGGGCCGGGCTCGTTGCCCAGGTCTTGTATCTGAGACCTGGGCCAATCTTCCCGAAACCGTGGCCGGTTGCCATTTTCGCTATCCAAGCCTAAGATTCGACCGGCGCTGCAATCCACGCCTACTCCCCCCTCGCACGTTGCACTGCTGAAATCGACGCAAATCATCAGGAGGAAGCCCCATGCAAGACGTTCGAAGTATTCCAACCGGAAAAATTCACTCTCAACCTACGCTAATGCTGGTCACGCTCGCGCTGGTCATCTGCTTTGGCACTTGTGGAGTGGCGTCAGCCGCTACCTTATGTGTCACCAAATGGAAAATACCCGGTTGCGCATCCACCATCGGCGCCGCCGTCTCCGCGGCTTCCCCAGGCGATACGATTCTGGTCGCCCCGGGCACCTATCGGGAGCAGGTTATCGTCACCAAATCTCTTTCTTTGGTGGCGCTCAGCAGCGATCCGGTCACTATCGATGCCTCCGGCCTCTCGAACGGCATTTTCATCAACGGCATGTCCGCGGCGCCCAATACTGGAATCGTTAGCGTGGTGGTATCGGGCTTTATCGTCAAGAACGCAAACTTTGAAGGCATCCTGGTGGCGAACGCATACGATGTCACGCTGACCGGCAACCATGTCGTCGACAACGACAAGTCGCTTTCCGGCGGTGCCTGCCCCGGCCTGCCCGACTTTGAAACCAGCGAAGGAGAAGACTGCGGCGAGGGCATCCACCTGATGGCCGACCTGCACTCCTCGGTCGTTCAGAACACCGTAGAGCACAACGCAGGCGGAATTCTCATCTCCGATGAGACCGGAGTGAATCGCGGCAATCTGGTTAGCGGCAATGTCGTTCAAGACAATGTGTACGACTGCGGCATCACCATGGCCTCGCACCCGCCGGCCCTCTCCGTCATACCGAATGCCATGGGTCCGTATGGCGTTTTCAATAACACCATTTCCCACAATATCTCGGCGCGCAATGGAGTCAGCGGATCGGGCGCTGGAGTGGGAATCTTCGCTCCCTCCCCCGGCACCTCGGACTCCGGAAATGTAGTGATCGACAACTTCCTTGTCGGCAATGGCAACGCGGGTGTCGCCATGCACAACCACGGATTTGCTCCGTCGGCGCCTTCTGTCAATTTCAACGACAATATAATCGTCGGCAACCAATTCTCCGCTAACGGAGCCGACAGCGGCGACGCAGCGACTCCGGGACCGGTCGGAATCAACATCCACAGCGTTGCGCCGATCACCGGAACCGTGGTTTCTCAGAACACGTTCGACAAAGAGGCCATCGACGTCGCGTTCAAAGCGTCCGTCGGCCAACTCAGCGTTCATCTCAACAACTTCGAGAAAGGTGCGATCGGTGTCGACAATCTCGGCACAGCCCCCATAAATGCCACCGAGGACTGGTGGGGTTGCCCCAGCGGTCCTGGCAGCCGCGGCTGCGCAACTGCATCCGGACCGTCGATCTCGACGATCCCGTGGCTGATCTCGCCGTTTCAGTCCGACTCCCGTTAACAAACGCAAGCCAGCCGCAAATCGAACAGCCGGACCGCATCCCGATCTGGCTGTTCCATCATGATCCAGCAGCGATGATTCAGCAGCGATGAATCGTGAGCGATGTGCGACCGCTCTGGCCTCTAACCGTGGACCGGCTTCAGGGGTCCGGCGCCGGCGGAGGCGCGGCTCAGATAGATTTCCGCTTTTATACCGGTCGCTTCCTCATATCCGGCGCGAACATTAACGACAAACGCGTCGGCATATTCTGCCGCGACCAGATTGATGGTGCAGCCGCCAAAGCCGCCGCCGGTGATGCGAGCACCAAAACAACCGGGCTGTCGCGCGGCCAGTTCAACCAACAAGTCGGTTTCCATGCAACTGGCGGCGTAGTTGTCTCTCATGCTGATATGGGCCTGATGCATGAGGATGCCGAACGCGTGAAAATCATGTTGCCGCAGCGCTTCTGCCGCCTCGAGGGTCCTTCGGTTTTCCGTGACAACATGCAGACAGCGGCGAAATATCTCCTCCGCCATTTCGCCGACACAAGCGTTCAATTCCTCCTCGGTGACGT
>JBOGLY010000087.1:0-9100 GCA_050746425.1 Acidobacteriaceae bacterium | reverse complement strand
GGCGACCGGCAAACCGATTTTGCTTTTGTCACGGCTGGCAATTTTGGCCTCGATTGTTGCGAAGCGTGCTCTGGGTGAATCCGCGAACTTATCCGTACACGTGGTGCTCGATGCGGGTCGCGGGGAGTTCTACCATGGCATCTACCGGGACGCCGGAGAGAACCGCATTGCGGAATCTTTCGCCACACTCGATGCGCTGGCAGAGAGCATAGGCGAGCAGCCGGGAGAGGTTGTTTTCTCGGAGCCCGCAGTAAAAATTGCATTGGCGTCCGTTGCTGGAGCGATGCTGCGAGAGATATCGCCGCCCGCGGTCCAGGATGCGTTGCCGCTCGCGCTGGCGGCGTGGAATGCAGGCGAATTTCACGATCCTGCCGATGTGGATGCGAATTATCTGCGACGCTCCGACGCGGTGGTCGTGTCGAGAACCAAAGCCGATCCCGCGAGCCAGCCAGCGCAATCGCGGTATCCACGACAATGATTCCGCTGGATCACTCGTCGAGCAATCCGCAAGTTCAGATGGATATTGTCGTCCGGCGCGCGAAGATCGACGACTGGGAAGCGGTTTGGAAATTAGCGCAGGCCTCAACGTTGGCTGCGCATTGGGAGCGGGAAGCCTACTGGAGATATTTGACAGTCGAAACGGCGGCTGACTCGCAGGCGAAGGCACTATTTGTCGCTTGCGTGTGCGCGCCAGCAAGAAAACTGTTTCTGGATTTGGCAATGGGACAGATTGTCGGCGTTGCTGCGTTTTCTGCAATTGCGGGTTTCGGCGAAGGGGAGTCTACGCTGGAAAATATGGCGGTCGCTGGGCCATGGCAACGCCAGGGAATTGGCGCACGACTGCTCACCGGGGGGACGCTTTGGTCGCGCGCCCACGCGAATCGCTACATGTTTCTCGAAGTGCGGGAGAGCAATCTGGCTGCTATTGCCCTTTACCAGCGAGATGGTTTCCGGGTCGTTGGATGCCGTCCAGCCTATTACAGCGAGCCAGAGGAAGACGCGCTCCAGATGCGTAAGGCTTTGGCTCCTACAGCTTTGGGCGGCTGAATTTTATCCTGTTGAAATCTCCACATTGCATCCCGGCGACGCCCGTGATACTTTGGCGTCAATACGGAATCAGGAGGTAATTCCCTTATGGAAATTTCCGTTGAGGCTTCACACTCCGAAGCCAATCCGTTGGGCCAGCTGGTGGAACAGCATCGGCAATATTCCCAAAAACTAGAGGCCATCCTGGCCCAGCCCTATCTGAGCGACACCGAGCAAATAGAAGCAGCACGATTGAAAAAGCTGAAATTGAAGCTGAAAGATCAGATGGCGGGGATCACGCGTTCCTCTCCATCCACCTAGCGCATAATGCGATTAAAATGCGCTGGTTAGGATTGTCCCGGCGAACCGTATAATGTGTGGTACGCAATGGTTCGTGACGGATATTTCTACGGGTTGGGCTTCGGAGCGGTCGGTGTCCTCGTCTGGATCGCCACGCGCTCCTGGCTGACGGTAATTCCTCTGCTGCTGGCCGCCTTTTTTCTCTGGTTTTTTCGCGATCCTCACCGGGCGATCCCGGAAGCCCCTGGCCTGATTGTTTCCCCCGCCGACGGCAAAGTCACTCTTATTGAAACCATCGAAACCGGGTCCGGGCCACAGCGACGCATCAGCATTTTTCTGAACATCTTCAATGTCCATGTAAATCGCGCTCCCATTGCCGGAAACGTTCAGACGATCGACCACCAGAAGGGCAAATTTCTGAACGCGATGAATCCGGCCTCCGCGACTGAAAACGAACGCAATTATGTGGAAGTCGCGGGCGAGCTGTGCACCGTGGCGTTCACGCAAATTGCAGGTCTGCTGGCGCGCCGCATTGTTTTCCGCAAACAGGTTGGAGACTGGGTCCATCGCGGGGAACGGGTGGGGCTTATCAAGTTCGGTTCTCGCGTAGATGTATTGTTTCCGCTCTCTTGCGAAGTCCAGGTGAGGCTGGGTCAATCTGTCCAAGGTGGCGCGTCAATTCTGGCGATCATGCCATCGAGCGATATGGAGGAAGAATTGCTGGCTGTGGTCTCCGCCGATGCAGCTCCGTTCGGACTGGTGACGGGGCCCGCGCGATGAGCGAAATTACGGACCGCAAGCGGAGGCCGGCGCGACGCGGCATGTACATTCTGCCGTCGCTGTTTACCGCTGGAACTATTGGCGCGGGCTTCTATGCAATCATGCAGAGCCTGCAAGGTTCGCTCACCGAACCGCACCATTTCGACCATGCCGCGCTGGTGATTGGTCTGGCCATTCCGTTCGATGGGCTGGATGGCAGGATCGCCCGCATGACGAATACCGCCTCCGATTTTGGCAGGGAACTGGACTCGCTTGCCGATGTGATTACCTTCGGAGTTGCGCCAAGCATTCTGGCGTACAGTTGGGGCTTTCGCATGTTGCCGCCAACGATGGATCCAATGCTGCGTCACAAACTGATGCAGATTGGGGCAGTGGTTTGCTTTTTGTTTCTGATCTGCGGAGCATGCCGTCTGGCCCGGTTCAACACCAGTTCCGACGCGCAGCCGAAGAATCCTGGCCGTCCCGATCGAAAATATTTCGTTGGCATGCCGATTCCCGCAGGCGCTGGGGTGATCGCCGCCTGCGTTTATCTGTTTGGCGGAACTCCGGTGTTCAATGGCATTTTCGCTGGAATATGGATCCTGCTGATTGGGCTTGTCGGATTTCTAATGGTCAGTACCTGGAGATTCTGGAGCGGCAAGGAAATTACCCTGACCGATCGCCATCCGTTTCAGGTGCTGGTGCTGATCGGCGCGGCTGTTTCCATTCTGCTGTTGTTTTCTCAGGTTTTGTTGTTTGTCATCGCGCTGAGCTACATGTTTTCCGGATTGTTGGCACGAGCGGCGTACTCGTGGTCGTTGCGCCATCGACGAAATAGAAAATTGGACGCCGCAGTTCCACGCAGTTCCACCGATCAAATGTGAGCAGAGGTTTCCCATGGCAGACGAGTCGCTGAGAATTGCGCTGGTTGGCGCGGGCACATTGCTTGGCAAGGCCCTCAGCGAAGAGCTGGCGTCGTCCGCATTTGCCTCCGCAGACGTGCGACTGTTGGATGCCGACAATGCGCAGGGAAAGCTTGCGGCGGTAGACGATGAAATCGCGCTGATCCAGCAAATTGAACCCGACTCCTTTGAGGGCTGCGATTTTACTTTTTTCGCCGGCGATGCGGAACTGACCCGGAGACATGCGCGGCAAGCGCTAATGGCAGGTTCCTGCGTCGTGGACTTGACCGGAGAATTCGAGAAGACACCGGGCATCCTGGTGCGCGCGCCGTGGGTTCAGGAACGGCCCTTAGTTTCCGAGGTCGCTGGCGAGGGTGCCGCGTCGAAAGCACCTGCTCCGAATCTAGATACGCGCGCCGTTGTTTCCGCGCATCCGGTCGCTGCATTGCTGGCGTTGCTGGCCGCGCGCAGCCAGCAACTTGCGCCGCTGCACGGTTTGTGGGCAACCCTGTTGCAACCGGCATCCGAATACGGCCACGCGGCGCTGGAAGAACTGCATCAGCAAACCGCGAATTTGCTTTCTTTTCAACCGCTGCCGACGGAGGTTTTCGGCGGCCAGGCGGCTTTTACACTGGCGGTTTCGTTTGAGGCCGCGGGTCAGGCGACGCTCGCCAGCTCCGCAGATAGAATCCGGCGACATTATGCAAAGATTGCATTCACTCCGGCACCGTCGCTCGCGCTGCAGGTGATTCAGGTGCCGGTGTTTCACGGATACGCGTTGTCGGTTTCGGTCGAGTTTTCTCATCCTGTCGCGGCTGAGTCGCTGGCAAAGGCGCTGGCCGGCTCCCACGTTCGCATTGTCGCCGATATGAAATCTTTTCCGGGCAACGTGCAGGCTGTCGAAGAGGAGGAAGCGCTGGTTCTCGTTCGACCAGTTCTCGACCTTGTTGAGCCACCTGTTGTTGCGCGCGAGTCAAAAGTGAAAAGCGAGGCAAAGCCCAGGTCTAAGTCGCAGGAGACGAGCCGCTTCTGGCTATGGATTGTCGCCGACAACTTGAAATTCGCCGCCCGCAACGCCGTCGCATGCGCCATTGAATTGAATCGCCTCCGACCGCGGGGCAAGGTTCAATGAAAGTCGGCCAGACAGTGGATAGGGCCGTTGGCTCTGTATTCGCGTAAGATACTTGCTATGAACGCAACTGTGATTCCGTTTCTTTTAAAGCTCCTTGGCATGGGAAGCATGTTTCTGGGGCTTCTCGGACTCCTTCTAAGCGGTTCTCTGTTCGTGGCGGCGATGTTTCTTTTGGCAAAGCTGAAGTCTTTCAGCGAATCGTTGCAGACCGCATAGTTCTTCACTTTTTCCACTCCGCGGCATCAACCGGAACCACCTGTCTTCACTCCCGCCCGCTTGACATTCGACTCAGGCCCGGATACGCTCTCGCAACATCGAGTCAATTTTTTGCGTCGGTTGTGAACGCGCGCAGTTTTTGGATCATGAAATGTACTCGCGATGAATGCTTCAACACAAACTTCCGATAGCTTGAAAGTCGTTGCAGCCTCCGATGCACCAATGCTGGAAGGCGAGCGGCTGGCATGGCTGGCGCTGACGATGACCGACGGCCTGGGGCCTACACGCATCTGGCGCGCCGTGAACGCGACAGGCACCGCGCTAGGCGTTCTGGGCCTGCCGCTGACGCAGTTGGAAGGTTTACGTCTGCCAGCGTCATCGGCGCAATCGATTGCATCGGGTAAGTCGATGGCCGAGGCGCAGAGCGAATTGAAGCGCCTGCAGGAGACCGGAGGATCGCTGGTCACTCCGGCGGATGCAGAATATCCGGAACGGCTACGAGAGATTTTCGATCCTCCAACAATGCTGTGGCTAAGGGGAGACAAAACTTTGCTGGCGCAGCCGGGAATTGCGATTGTCGGGACGCGTCATCCCACGCCGTACGGCACGGGAATGGCGGAGATGCTGGCCCGAGATCTGGCGGCGCACGGGCTGATTATTTTAAGCGGGATGGCGAGAGGCGTGGATACGGCGGCCCATCGTGGTGCGCTCGATGCGCGCGGCAAAACCGTCGCGGTCTGGGGTACCGGAATCGACGTGATTTATCCAAAGGAGAACAAGCGGCTTGCCGAACAGATTCTCGAAGCGGGAGGCGCGATCATCAGCGAATATCCGATGGGAACTTTTCCGGCGCCGCAGAATTTTCCGATTCGCAATAGAATCCTGAGCGGAATGAGCGTGGGCGTTCTGGTGATTGAAGCAGGCGAAAACAGCGGCACGCGAATCACCGCCCGCTGCGCCCTCGAACAAAATCGCGAGGTCTTCGCGGTTCCCGGCAACGTAAGCTCAAAGAATTCCTGGGGTCCGAACACGTTGATTAAGCAGGGCGCCAAGCTGGTGGCAACATGGGAAGATGTGTGGGAAGAGCTGCCGACACAGGTCCGCATGGAGGTGGAGGAGCGACACGGAATTGCAACTTCCGAGGGGGCCGGCGCATCGTTAACGGACAAGCTGAATTTGCCCGATCTGCCGGAAGACCAGGCGCACGTGTTCGCTGCGCTCCACCCCGACCAGGCATTGCAGTTGGATGAATTGGTAGAGAAGCTGGAAGATAAATTGAGTTCCTCGGAGATTTTTACCGCGCTGTTTGAATTGGAACTGGCAGGTCGTGTTCGCGCCATGCCAGGCAAAAATTACGTAAGAACCTTCTAGGGACTACGGCATCCGGTCGCCATCGAGTGTTTAGGACAATGTTGTCGTGCTGAGCGAAACGGAGAGGAGCGAAGGACCTCGAGTTTCGCGGCCAAACGCGAGATCCTTCGCCTTCGGCTCAGGACGACAAACGATCCCGTACGGGAGATGTAATCGGAGCCACATAGATCGATTGCCGTCGACACGTTGGATTCGGCGGCGAAAACCGTGGTAGTTTCGCAACTGTTACCTAATTTGTTTCAGCGCGTCTTTTGAACAAACCGCAATAGGCAATTCTGTACGTGAAGGGGAAAGTGTAACTGAATGGCAAAGTCACTGGTCATCGTCGAGTCTCCCGCAAAGGCGAAGACGATCAACAAATATCTTGGCAAAGACTTCATCGTTGAGGCCTCGTTGGGCCACATCATGGATCTGCCGAAGAGCAAGATCGGCGTGGATCTGGAACACGGAACGTTTGAGCCGGAGCTGATTGTAATGCCCGGCAAAGAGAAGGTTGTCGAGCGGCTAAAGAAGCTGGCTGGCAAGGTGGACGCGGTATATCTTGCACCCGATCCCGACCGCGAGGGCGAGGCGATTGCATGGCATTTGGAGCTGCAACTGAAGCCGCAGCTTCACAATAAAGCGACGATCCAACGGGTGACATTTAACGAGATCACACAGAAGGCGGTGAAGGCCGCGTTTCAACATGCCGGTCGCGTCGATGCGCATTTGGTGGACGCGCAACAGACGCGGCGCGTACTGGATCGCATCGTAGGCTATCAGATTTCTCCGCTGTTGTGGGACAAGGTGCGGCGCGGTTTGTCTGCGGGCCGCGTGCAGACGGTGGCAGTTCGGTTGATTGTCGAACGCGAGCGGCTGATCAAGGCATTCCAACCGGTGGAATATTGGACGCTCGATGCGCAGTTGACTCCAGCGCAAAGCAATGGAAATGCAGGACAGGAGTTTACGGCGCGTTTCGTTGGGATCGACGGCAAACGCGCGACGGTTGAGACGGTAAATGCGCCTTCGCTGCCGAACCAGGATGAGACGGATGCAATCGTCGCGGCACTGAAGACAGCCGACTGGAAAGTGCGGTCGGTTGAAAAAAAGGAACGGCGCCAGAATCCGACCGCTCCGTTTATCACCAGCAAACTGCAACAGGATGCCTCACGCAAGCTTGGCTTTAACGTGCGCCGGACGATGGGCGTGGCGCAGCGTTTGTATGAAGGCGTCGAAGTCGGCACTCAAGGGACTGTCGGTTTGATCACCTACATGCGCACCGATTCCACCCGCGTCTCGCCGGATGCGATTGAGGACGCGCGCGCTTTTATTGGAAAAAAGCTAGGGCAAAAATATTTGCCGGCAAGTCCGAATGTTTTCAAGGGGAAGAAAGAGGCGCAGGATGCCCATGAAGCGATTCGTCCGACAAATGTGGACCTGGCTCCCGATGAGATCAAGCGATATTTAAGCGACGAGCAGTACAAGCTCTACAAGCTGATCTGGCAGCGCTTTGTCGCTTCGCAGATGGTTCAGGCAGTCTTCGACCAGACCACCGTAGACATTGTCGCCAAAGCGGACCGTTCCTACGATTATCGAGTGACTGGCTCTGTTTTGAAGTTCGACGGCTTTTTGAAAATATACGAGGAAGCGAAAGACGCCAAGGATGCCGATGACGAGGCGCTGAGCAATCGGCTGCCGGAGTTGAACGACGGTCAGGCCCTGAGCCTGAAGGAGTTGAAGCCGGAGCAACATTTTACCGAGCCTCCGCCACGATTCAACGAAGCGTCCCTGGTGAAGGAACTGGAAGAGCGCGGGATCGGACGGCCATCAACCTATGCCTCGATCATCAGCACGATTCAGGACCGCGAATACGCCGTGAAGGTCCCGCCAAAGGGGTCGGGCAAATTCTATCCGACTGAATTGGGTCAGGTGGTGAACGATCTGCTGGTCAAGAATTTTCCATACATTTTCGACCCGGCGTATACGGCCAAGCTGGAAGTGGAACTTGACGCTGTCGAGGATGGCACCGAGAAATGGACCGACCTGCTGAGCGGCTTCTACGGATATTTCCAGGAGGAGTTGCAGGTGGCGGCCAAGCACATGCGAGACATCAAGCGGATGGAGGAGCCGACGACGGAGAAATGCCCGGAATGCGGAGCGCCGCTGGTTCTGAAGTGGGGCAAATTTGGATCGTTCTACGCCTGCTCGGCCTACGATAAGAAAAAGCCAGTCATTATTGCCAGTTCGGCCTGGGAGAAGGACGCGAAGAAGTCGATCAAGAAGTTTGAAGCCAAGCTAGCATATCCAATGACAGTGAAGACCACGGGCGGAACTGGCATTGCTCCTGCGGCCGTGACAGCGAACAACAGGAAAGAGTTGGAAGCTGCGTTGACCGAAGTGGCCGCGCCGGATCGTAAGCTCGTGGTCGAGCAAGTGAGTTGCAAATTCACGCGGGAAAACTATGAGGGGAAGCCCAACCTGCAGGCTGCTGAGGCGCAGAACGCAGAGGCTGAAGAGGAGTTCTGCGAAAACTGCGGACGCCTAATGGTGTTGCGGAACGGACCGTTCGGCCAGTTTATGGCGTGTCCGGGATACAACGAAGATCCACCCTGCAAGACGATCCGTAAGCTGACGCACAAACAACAGCAGAAGCCGGCCGTTCCGCTGGACGAAACCTGTCCGAAATGCGGAATGCAGTTGGTGTTGCGGAACGGGCAATATGGCGAATTCGTCAGTTGCAGTGGCTACCCGAAATGCAAGTACATCAAGCAGAATTTGACGGGCGTGAAGTGTCCTGTCTGCGGAACCGGGGACATTGCGGAGCGCAAGGCGCGGCGCGGAAACTTCTTTTACGGATGCACGAATTATCCTAAGTGCGATTTTACTTCGAACCTGAAGCCGGTCCCGCAAACTTGCCCTGATTGCGGCAGCGCATACCTGCTTGAAAAATCGTTGAAATCGGGTGTTTACCTGATCTGCCCGAACAATGAGAAGCAGACTGCGGCGGAACAGAAGCGCGGAAAAGGACGCAGAAAGGCCGCAGCGACGGCGGAGGTCGCAAAGACGGTGGTTTGCCATTTCGAAGAGCGCATTGGCGACGCTCGCGAGCCAGACGCGAAAACGGAGCCGGTTGAAGCGGCAACTGTGGCTTAGCCACTTGAAAAACAGATGGAACAGCATAAGCAGAATCCCTTCTGGAATGACAGAAAGAAAAGCGGATGAAGCCATGCTTGGGGAAAGGAAAGCGAAAATAAATGGAAAGCCAGATTGCAACCCATAACGATGCCGACATTATTTTGAAGCTGTATGATCTTCGCCGAGAAGCGGTCTTACGCAAGGCGCGGCATTGGCTGGTTTTTGAGTTCAAACCAAGAACCCCTGAGGAATTTCTTGCCGTTCTGAACGCGGCTGGCAC
>JBOGLY010000086.1:0-9127 GCA_050746425.1 Acidobacteriaceae bacterium | reverse complement strand
CTTCCACGAAGTGCAGCGTGTTCACTGGCACAAAATTCCCTATTGGGTGTTGACGCCGGTTGGGCTTGGGATTCTCGGCGCGGTCGCGTTGGTGTGGTATCACCCCACAGGTTCGCCGCGGTGGGGCATCTGGGGTGTGCTGCTGTGCCAACTGCTGTCGGCTGCGCTGACGGCAGTTTTCTGGGGGCCATGGCAGACGCGGCTGGCGAAGGATCCGCTGGGATCTGAAAGCGCATACCTGAAACGAATCCTGCAAACGCACTGGGCGCGAACGTTGCTCATCAATGCTTCCGCGGGGTTTTTGCTTGCGTGGGTGCTTGTGCTGGTGGGATGATTCCGTCGGACGAAATGATTTATGGATTCCACGAGTATCAGAATATCTGATATTCTGCATTGGAGGCGTCGTTGTGGAAACCAGCCGTGTCGGAAAACGGGGAACGATCGTTGTTCCAGCGAAGCTGCGTCAGCGCTTCGGCCTGACGGAGGGCACGCTGCTGATTGCCCAAGAACACAGCGGCGGAATCCTTCTGCGACCCGCTGTAGCCGTTCCGGTGGAGCGATATACGGACGAGCGCAAGGCGGAGTTTCTTCTGAATAACGCTGTCGATGCGGACGATTACGCGCAGGCGGTGAAAGAAGTGCGCAAACTCGGGATCGCTCCCCGGAAAATCCAGCATCGGCGTCCCGCTTAAATCGATGCCGCGTCAGAAACACGACCTCCGAGTTTTCCTGGACGCGAATGTGCTGTTTTCGGCTGCGTACCGCGAAGAGGCCGGGCTTTCCGTCCTGTGGAAACTGAGTGGAGTCCATCTGATCACGTCATTGTATGCAGCGCAGGAAGCGGCGAACAACCACGCCATAGATGTCCAACAATCTCGCCTGAGACATCTGCCTGAAGACGTAGAAATAGTCGCAGGCGAAGCGGTAATGAGCATAGAGGTTCAGGCGCTGTTGGCGAAGGTCCTGCTGCCGGACAAAGATCGCCCAATACTCGCGGCCGCTGTTGCCGCAGGGGCAGACGTTCTACTTACCGGGGACATTCAGCACTTCGGAATATATTTCAATCGAAGCGTTTGCGGCCTACGCATTTTGCGTCCGGCTGAATTTCTGAGATCTTTCGCGGAATGACTTCCAGTTTGCCACTGATATTTCGCATAAGTGATTGGCGTTCCATCCAGGCGCGGTGGGTACTCATGCGTCTTTACCCCCTCACGTACAATTAGTGCAAGCAACAGCATACTTCCGTGGAGGCCCATTTTGGGGCGATGCACTTGATTTCCATTGCTTCAAATTGGAACCATGGATGGATCTCCGGATCGGCACGAGCCGGCGGTGGAGATATCTGCGCCATGCTGTTCGCGTCCCACCACGGACTGCTGCACTACCTGCATGAACAGCAGGTCGCCAACCAGACCTTCGGCCATCTCTACAGTTGGAATTGGTTCGATGCGTCGCTGTTGATCCCATATTTCCTGCTGATGACAATCCTTGCTTTCTATGGATTGCATCGCTATCAACTGGTCTGGCTCTACTACCGACACAAAAAGAACAAGACGCGCGAGGCGGTGGAACAGTTCGCGGAACTTCCCTTCATCACCATTCAACTGCCGATTTTCAACGAGCAGTTTGTGATTGACCGGCTGGTCGATGCCTGCTGCCGTCTCGAGTATCCTCGCGATCGACTGGAAATTCAGGTGCTCGACGACTCGACGGACGAAACCAAACAGGTGGCCGCGGCGGTTGTCGAACGTTATCGCAGCGGATTGCATGGCGAGGCGCAACCGATCGTCTACATACATCGCGTGAATCGGCATGGCTACAAGGCGGGCGCACTCGACAATGGATTGAAGACCGCAAAAGGTGGCCTGATCGCTATGTTCGACGCTGACTTTGTGCCTTCGCCCGATTGGCTGATGCGCGTTGTTCATCACTTTACCGATCCGAAAATTGGCATGGTGCAGACGCGCTGGACGCACCTGAACCGCGACTACAGCTTTCTCACTCAGGTGGAAGCGATTCTGCTGGACGGCCATTTTGTGCTGGAACACGGTGGCCGCTCCCGCTGCGGGGTATTTTTCAATTTCAACGGAACCGCGGGAATGTGGCGCAGGGCCGCCATAGAAGAAGCCGGCGGCTGGCAGCACGACACGCTCACCGAGGACACCGACCTGAGCTACCGGGCGCAATTGAAAGGATGGCGCTTCAAATATCTGCAAGACGTTGAATGTCCGGCGGAGCTGCCGATTGAGATGACGGCCTTCAAAACGCAGCAGGCGCGCTGGTCAAAGGGACTGATCCAGACGTCGAAGAAAATTTTGCCCCATGTATTTCGAGCGAAAGTTTCCTTCCACGTGAAGCTCGAAAGTTTTTATCATCTGACCGCAAACATCAGTTACCCACTGATGGTTCTGCTCTCCATCCTGTTGATGCCGGCGATGATCATCCGCTTCTATCAGGGATGGTTTCAGATGCTCTATATCGATCTGCCGCTGTTTCTTGCCTCCACTTGCTCCGTATCTACCTTCTACCTGATATCGCAGAAAGAGTTGTATCCGGGCAAATGGTATCGCGCCTTGTTTTACCTGCCGTTTGTGCTGGCGTTGGGCGGCATCGGTCTCACGTTGACCAACTCCAGGGCAGTTATAGAAGCGCTGCTGGGAATCAAAAGCCCGTTCAAGCGCACCCCTAAATATCGCGTGGAAAAACGCGGCGAAAAATCCCAGGCGGCGAAATATCGCAAGCGCCTTGGCCTTCTGCCATTGGTGGAGTTTCTGATTGGCGTCTATTTTCTAATGACCATCTGGTATGCAATCTCGAACGCGAACTACATTACCATCCCGTTCTTGTTCCTGTTTATGTTCGGCTATGGCTACACTGCATTCTTAAGCGTCACCCAGGGGATGTTCGACCGCTTCCGTTCCGCCGCCGCCAATCCGGACGAATCCTCGCCGCGGCCATTCCCTGTGGGCGTTTGAACGCAAAAAAGTCACGCCCCGAAGAGCGTGCCCTTTTGCGCGACGATCGAGCTTACCAACGAAATCCCAGCGTGATAGGTATCAGGCCCGCGTGATAGCCCGGCGGTAGACTCGCGTTCGGCGTCATCAGTTGGGTGTATCGCGCTTCCAGAAAAATTTTCCCGGAAGAGTATGGTGAAACGCGCCATTCGCCGCCCAATCCAGCATCCCAATTCCCCTGATTGCTGGAAGTATGGGAGACGGTCACATCGCCCGTACAACCGCCATAATATCCATAGCCGAAGCCATATCCGTAGCCATATCCGAAATAGCACGGCACGGTAACCGGGTAGGTGAAGTTGGTTAACGCGCGAGAGAATCCGCCGCCGCCGATGACGTATAAGGTGGTCCTGCTTCCATGAATCACATCGAATTTCGGATTCAGATCAAGTGTCCAAATATGCTCGTTGCCGTCCGGCACCTGCGCCTGAGCATACGCAAGACTATGCGGAACGCCTAGACGGTTGAAATTCCATTCCGCCAGCAGGCTCAGTCGATGGTTGAATCTGATTCCAGCGCCCAGCAGTGCATTCCATCCCGTGTTGGCATAGTTGCTCGTGTCGCCCTCGGGAGTAGTAACGCCTGCACCTGCCTCCAGCACAAGATGACTGCCCCATCCTTCTCCGGTATAACGTGGGGTCTGGTTGTATTGAGGCGGGTTATTGTATTGCGAATTATATTGAGGATTTGGCGGGTAATTGTTTTGCAAGTTATAGCTGACCGTGGAACTCGAATAAGTCTGCGCATGCAGGCCAACAGGCAGCATAAGTCCGCAGGCAATCAAGGCGAAGACTGCACGTCCTACTGTCGCGCGCACAAGTGCTTTGGGGATGCTCATGACGTTTCAATACCTCTCACCAGTTTTTAAATTTCATTTCCAGGATGCTTCATGCGTTGCACGGGCTCTATCAATTCGGATGCCATGGTCCAATCTCAAGATGCACTATGCGTTCAACGCGACCCTCGCAAGGTCTCATAACGCGCTCTTCTTCGCACAATTAGACTCGATGTGAGGAAGAAAGTTGCGGTGGCCTTTCAAAGATATTTGCGCATTGTTGTAATGAATTTGGATATCGGTCAATGGCTTTTAAAACGGGCGGAATTGTTTTTCAATTCGCCACACTCTATTCCCACTGCGAATTATGTCGTTTCAGCCACCAGCACGGAGGCAACCAATCATGAGGAAATATCGACCGTGCATCGAAATCGAGCCGCTGACCAATCTATATCGTTGCACCATGTTTCCCCGTCTTTTCAAATTGCGAAATGGCCCACACAGTTAAAAAAGGTATAGTACGCATCGATTCATGAAACCTTCCAGCGGATAAAACGTCACCAAAGGTAGGCTTCGCGCCACGCAGGAAAAGAAGCAACGCATTTAAGGCATTTCTCAAGATGCTACCGAGTAAAAGCGTCATTGTGAGTGAGGGCGCCGCGACGACCTTAGGATGATGAGTTCTCGGGAACCTGCACTCCGTTCCGACGCGAATGTGCTCGCAACCGCTCTACGCGACTTCTTCTGTTGGAATGGATTTCGGAGCGGCTTCTCGCCGCATTTTCGCCTCACGCTGCAGGCGGCGCTTTCTGGATTCATTCAAAGCGACCAGCATCAAAACCGCAAACGTAACCACCACCAGCGCGATTGCCATGACGCCGTGCAACTGCTCCACTTCCCCGTACAACAGCGCCAACCCCGCAAACACGAAGAACAGATGCGCGCAATACACGTGCAGCGAAGCTTTGCCCAGGGTCAGAAACGGCTCAATCGCGACCGCTCGCAGGACGTATTTCCTCAACCAATAAAAAACGACCGTAAAGGCGAGCAGGTTCACCACTCGCAGCGAACCAATCTGCCATTTGTCAAGCAGCATTCCCAATGCTTGCTGGGTCAAATGCGGGCCTATCAATCCATGGCGCACCCCGACAAAGAACAGACAGACCGCGCCCGCCGCCGCTACGCCCCAAGCAGGAATTCTCCGCAGAGGAACAACCCCGACAGCCGAGCGCGCGCCCAGCCAAAGACCGCCGATCCACACCGCCTGCCACGCAAACATGTTGAACGCCCCAGTTTCCTGCAACGGAATCTGCAAATGCGTGACCTGCACAATGGCAGTGTGGACCACGTCCCGCAGCCCAAACTGGGCTAGCAGCCACACCAGCCCGCTGACAGCGAGGACCTTCCTCCATCCATAACGCCAGGAAGCGGAAAGTACCAGCGGCGTGAAAAAAAGGAATGTCACATACATCGGAAGGATGTCGAGCAGCGGTGGGCAGTAGAGCAACAAGACAGAGCCGACAATCGCAACCACGGGGTGCGCAAGATAAAAGTCCAGAAGATTCGTCAGCGCGAGTCGATGTGCATGCACGGCATACGTCGCCGCCAACGTAAAAGCGAAACCCAATAAAAGCAAGTGATAGCCATAAATCTTCAGCGAGCGCTTCCACAGCTTTTTCCGTACTTGCGATTCGTCCTGCAGCAATTCCCGCACATAGATCCGCCCTACCAGCAGCGCGGAGAGAAACACGAATCCTTCCGCGGAGGTCACAAAGCCGATCGGTTGATTGACGAAGTCGCTGAAGCGCGTGGGCAAGTGCGTCAGCGTCATCCAGACCAGGAACAGGCCGCGAAGGGCATCCAGTTCAGGACGGCGTTCAAGTTTTGGCAAATGCATAGGGGCGGCGTGTCCGCAACCGGGACATAAACTTGTTAGACGCTGCTCGCCTCCATCAGTTGCCACCCAAGGCGGTGCACTTCATAGATGAAGTTGCAAGCACAAGAAAACAAATTACAAAACTTATTCCCACTGCGAATTATGCCGTTTCAGCCACCAACAGGGTGGGAGCCATTTCTGTGGGAAAATCGATCGTGCACATGTCTCCTGCGCCGTTCCCATCAGGTCGTACTCCGTCTTGTTGCCTTTCAGTTTCGTAGCCAGAAACTGATTGACCTCGACCGTGCTGTACGCAGTCCCGTGCGCAACACGGACCTTAAAAACACTCCAGTCTCCCACGTACAGCAGCGCAATGACAGCAACCAACACGGGAAAAAATCGGACCAGTTGTCGTATCCAGCGCCGGATCACAGTAGGCGCTCCATACCCGGATCGAGATGGTCGCCAACGATCGCGTGCATCGAAATCGAGCCGCTGACCAATCTATATCGTTGCACCATGTTTCCCCGTCTTTTCAAATTGCGAAATGGCCCACACAGTTAAAAAAAGGTATAGTATGCATCGATTCATGAAACCTTCCAGCGGATAAAACGTCACCAAAGGTAGGCTTCGCGCCACACGGAAAAGAAAGGTCGTTTATGAGATCTCTAAGGGTCCTTCGCTCACTTCTCTCATTCGGCGCGTTAAGCATCCTGCTGATGGCGTGTCCTGGCATCAATGCCCAACAGGCAAGCGCAACCCGTCTCGTCGGATCAATCGCCGCAATCAACGGACGTTCGCTGACCGTCAAGCCGGATTCGGGACCACCCGCCACTGTCACCGTGGCGGATACGGCTCGGATTCTCGAAACAACGCCGGGTGCGAAGTCAATTGCCAGTGCGACGCCCATCCATTTTGCCGACCTGGCGGTGGGCGACCGCGTTCTCGCATTGGTCCATCCTGCAACCGGCGGAGCGGCGCCGACCGCGACTATTGTCATCGCCATGAAAAAGTCCGCCATTCAAAAAGAACACGAGGAGGAGGAGGAGGACTGGCAACGTCGCGGAATTGGCGGAATTGTAAAATCTGTTGACCCGGCAGCAGGTACCGTGACCATCGCTCACCTCGCGACTACTGTAACGATCCACACCACGCCCGCGACGGTGGTTCGCCGCTACGATCCCGGCTCCATCCAGTACGCAACTTCCAAAATATCAAGTCTGGCTCAAATCCGCCCGGGCGATCAGCTTCGCGCCAAAGGCAACCGCAATGCCGCCGGGACCGAAATGCAAGCAGAGGAGATTGTCGCGGGAAGCTTTCGCAACATTGCCGGAGAAGTCCTCTCCACTGATCCGGCAGCCGATACGATTACCGTAAAAGACTACGCTACTAAGAAACCGCTGACGATTCACGTCAACGCCGAGTCGCAGTTGCACAAGTTGCCACCAGCGACAGCGCAGGCGATTGCCGTGCGGTTTAAACACGGCAACGGCGGCGAGCATGGCGGGTACGAACACGGCGAGCGCGCCGAAGGCGGGACACATCCCGCGCCGTCAAGCGGCCAGGGAGCGTCCCCATCTGCCGGAACAGGTCACGGCGGCGGGAACATCTCGCAAATCCTGCAGCGTACTCCGGTGATTCAGCTCTCCGATCTGCACCACGGTGACGCAGTCATGATCGTCGCCACCCAGGGAACACCCGGTTCGCTCACCGTTTGTACGCTGCTGGCTGGAATCCGGCCAATTCTGGAGGCTTCGCCATCCGCCGGCCAGAACCTGTTCTCCGCCTCCTGGAACCTGAACGGACAAGGCGGCGGCGGTGCGGGTGGCGGCGCAGGCGGCGGCGGCCAAGGCGGCCCATAGACTACGCGGGAGCCTATCTCACCTGCGGAAACTCCGCTGTAAAAAAAGTCTGAAAAGGCGTCCACATCGGGACGCCCTTTCGTCGCGCGATAAGGAGGAATTCAATTTGGCATCAAAACAGCGTTGATCACCTGAATCACACCATTGGATTGGATAACATTTGGAATGGTGATTGTCGCTGTTCCTCCCTTTTCATCGGTCAGCATGTACTTGCCATGTCGCATGGTTGCCGTCAGGGTGCCGCCTTCCACTGTCGTCAACTCGGCCTTGCCGCCGCCCTGTTCGATCATTTTTTTCAGGTCTTTTGTCGTGAGCCTTCCTGGGACAACATGGTAGGTCAAGATTTTTACCAGGGTGGCCTTGTTCTCCGGCTTCAACAGGTTCTGCACCGTGCCGGCGGGCAGCTTGTCGAAAGCTTCGTTGGTCGGCGCGAACACCGTAAACGGTCCCGGCCCTTCCAGAGTGTCCACCAGGCCGGCCGCTTTCACCGCGGCGACCAGAGTGGTGTGGTCCTTCGAATTCATTGCGTTTTGAACAATGTTTTTCGTCGGATACATGGCTGCTCCGCCAACCATGGGATCGTGGTGCGCGAATGCGTGGACGCCCATGCAGCTAAAGGCGAGCGCCAAAAGAACGGCGAATATGCTTTTCTTCATTGTGTATTTCCTTTCAACGGTGCGTAGCAGTTGGTCTGCATTGTAGGTACGGGCCAGACACTATGGCGGATGTAGAGATCGACCGATTTCAGGACGTGACGATTGCCGCCCTCAGAAGTTTCTTTCCAGAACAATTCGGCTGCCTGCGACCCGGTTGCGCTTGTGCGCCGCGATTCGGACTCGTATGATCAAGCGGAGACCATGAAAGACACTGCCAAACGCATAAATTCCGCTCCCTCGCTGCGGGAAAAGTCCCGTCTGATGTCTGCGTCGGAAATTGAACGCACGCTGGTTCGACTGGCGCATGAAATCGTCGAGAAAAACAACGGTTCCGAAGACCTGACGCTGGTCGGGATCCACCGGCGCGGCGTCCCGTTGGCGCGGCGGCTGGCCAGGCTGATCGAGACCATTGAAAAAAGGTCGATCGATGTGGGAACTCTGGATATCGGCTTTTACCGCGACGACCTTTCAACCCGCGGCCCGCGTCCGGTCGTCAATCCAGGCGCTCTCGGGTTTGACGTGACCGGCCGCGATGTTGTGCTGGTCGACGATGTCCTTTACACGGGCCGCACCGTGCGCGCCGCTCTCGATGCGCTGATTGACCATGGCCGCCCCAAACGCGTGCAGTTGCTGGCACTGATCGATCGCGGACATCGAGAACTGCCGATTGAGGCGACCTTTGTCGGACGCGCGATCCAAACGACAGACCGCGAGATTATCGAAGTCAAACTGGAAGAGATTGACCAGAATGAGCAGGTATTGTTGATGGAGCGAATGGACGCATAGCTCAGGATGACAGACTCCGGCCACGCCAGCGATTCATTTAAAGCTAAAAATGAGCTGTCATCCCGAGCGAAGGTCGCCGCGGCGATCGAAGTCGAGGGACCTGCATTCTGTCCTGATTACAGTAATTCTTAGTTCGCTTTTGGCCATTGCATCTGGAC
>JBOGLY010000085.1:0-9162 GCA_050746425.1 Acidobacteriaceae bacterium | reverse complement strand
TCGCAGAACTGGTCGTCCGTCACCGCGTCAATCTTGATTTTGGTTTGTATCCTGCGCAGGAATGCGTCTTCCAGAAGGTCCGCCGGCTTCCGGTTGGTCGAAAACACGACCATAACCTCGAAGGGTATCTCAATGGTCTGGCCGCCTGTCAGGGTGAGGAAATCGATCCGCCGGTCCAGCGGGACGACCCAGCGGTTCAGCAATGCCTCGGGCTGCACCCGCTGCCGTCCGAAGTCGTCAATGATCAGGACTCCGTTATTGGCCTTCATCTGTACCGGGCCCACGTAGAACTTTGTGATCGGGTTGAACTGCAGATTCAGCATCTCTAGTGTCAGCTCACCGCCAACGAGAACCGCGGGACGATGGCAGAGCACCCAGCGCCCGTCGCTATCCCAGGACGCAGGTTCGGCGACGGCCCTATGAATCACAGGGTCGTACACGACGATCGCCTGCCCATCGACCTCCACTGCATACGGAATCCAAACTTTGTCTTCAGCCAGCACGCGTGAGAGCGTTTCGGCGATCACGGTCTTTCCTACCCCTGTCGGTCCGTACAAAAAGATTGAAGTGCCGGAATTCAGCGCCGTTCCAATCTGCGACAGGACTTTGCTGTCGAGCACAAGGTGAGCGAACCCGCGTTGGACTTCGGGCGCGTGGATCGCAACTTTACGGGCACTCTGTTGACGAACCTGCTTGACATAGCTCTCGAGAGATACCGGCGCAGCACCCGCGTAATGGCTGTGAGCCAGCAATTCCAAAGCACGCGATCGTCCTTGCGAAGTAATGGCCATGTCCGGAATATTGCGCGACATGCCGATAACTTCACACAACTGCTGGCTTCGCAATCTACCAAACAGTTCTTCGCTTACGTTTAGGCTGAGCCGCATGTGCCGGGACAGTTCGAGCAGGGAGAAAGGCCCGAACAGGTACAAAACCTTCAGCGCGAGATCTTCAAGAAATCCCTTATGCACACCCAGTTCGGAAACCTCTTCAGGTTTTCGTGGCGCTCCGCCCAGAGACTCACTTTGTTGTAACTGGTCCATTCCCGCTCCCTCGACAATGAATCCTTACACGGAGACATGGTAGCAGTCGACGCGCTCAGGATGGACATGATTTAGCGGGAATGTACGTTTTTCAACGCGTCCAGCACAATTCCCTTGGTCAATACTTCTGGCAATAGCTTTGGCGCAGATTGCGGCGCTCCCGAATACAGCGCATAGGTCGGTACGCCACTGCGGCCCAACTGCGCCAGCGCTGTGGTGATCGTGTCGTCATGATTCGTCCAGTCGGCGCGCATCGTCACGACGCCGCTCTTGCGAAAAGCATTTTCGATATCGGGCTGATCCAGCACCAGGCGCTCTTTCACCTGACAACTCAGGCACCACGCCGCCGAAAAATCCACGAACACAGGCTTGCCTTGTGCGCGATAGGTTGCCAGTAGCTGCGGCGTGTACGGCTGCCACGCGTAGTTCTCGCTTGTGCCAGCCACCTTCACCGATGAGGCTGCAGCGCGATTGCCGGGGTATTGTTTCGCCGCATAAACCGGGAGTGCGATGGCCGCGGCCAGCAGCAAAATTGACACGATCGTTGGCGTCCGCTTTGCGGGCCAGCGTCCCATCACCCAGCCGGCAATGGCGGTGATCAGCAGGCCCGCCAGCAACGCGGCCACTGCGCCGATGTTGGTCTCCAGACCAAACACCCAGATCATCCAGATCATGGCGGCAAAGATTGGGATCGACACTGCCTGCTTCAGGTATTCCATCCACTTGCCGGGCCTGGGCAAGAAACGCGCCCACACCGGCTGGACTGTCAGCACCACATAAGGCGCCGCCAAGCCAAGCGCCACCAGAGTGAACACCGCGAAGGTCACGCCGGTGTTTTGCGTGAGGGCAAATCCTATCGCCGCACCTAACAGCGGCGCCATGCAGGGAGTTGCAACGACGGTCGCCAAAACACCCGTAAAGAAGCTTCCGGCGTAGCCACCGCGCTGCGTCAGTTCCCCGCCAACGCTGGTTACGGAAAGCCCAATCTCAAACTGGCCAGCGAGGCTGAGTCCAAGAAAGAAAAACAGCAGCGCCATAAACGCGACAAAATATGGGGATTGAAATTGAAATCCCCAGCCGAGATGAGTGCCGCCGGCGCGCAGCAGCAGCAACACAGCGACCATCACCCAGAAAGAAACTAGAATGCCCAAGGTGTACATTGCGCCGTGGGCGCGCAATCGTTTGCGTTCATGACCGGAGGACTGCACCAGCGACAGCCCCTTGATAAACAGCACCGGAAACACACACGGCATCAGGTTGAGAATGATTCCGCCGAGAAATGCAAGTCCGAGAATCCGGGCCAGCGATCCGCCTCGGTGCGCGGGAACTGGAGCCGAGCTTATCGGAGAGGTGAATTCATACGCCTTGCCATTTTGCAGCTTAATCAAGCCATGCATTTGAGCGGGAACATGCTGCAAGCCGGACACCTTGGGAATCGTGATGCGGATTCCCTTGGCTAGAGGGTGTATCTTCTGCGGCGCGGCGTTGGAAATTAAATTTGGATCGTAGGGATAAAACTCCGCCGACGCGATTGGGTGACCAGTCAATACCGTCACAATAAACGCGCTCTCGGTTTGCGATACGGAAACAAATCTCCCGGGCAGAGCGACCGGCAGATGATGCTCCGCGTTGAGAAATAGCGGCTCTGTAGTTGGATCGATTGCGCCGGCTTTGCTGGTTACGGGAACCGTATGCTCCAGCTCCGCCTTGCCAGGGATGCAGACGTTGCTGCACACCAGAAAATGCAGATGACCGCGCAGGATTGCTCTTGAGCCTGGCCGAACCTCGCCATTGGCGCGCATGGGGACAGGGAGCAGAACTTCATGCTGATAGCCAAAATCCATCAGCGGTCCCAGCGGCAGCCGCTCGGGCGCCGGAAATTGGAGATCGCCGGCAGTAATTCCAGAAGGGAGTTGCCAGTCAACGCGAGGCGGCTGGCCGGCGTCTCCAGCATTGATCCAATAAATATGCCAGCCGGGGTCCAATACAAAATGGAGTCCGGCTAGAAAATCATGATTGGGAGCGATGCTCTTAGTTTCAGTCAGCAATTCGACTGTGAGATGCGTACTGCGCACGGGCTGGGCGAAACCAAGGCCGCAGAGAAGAGACACACACCCAAGCAGCGCGACCAACGCGGAAAATTTGCGGCGAGAGACCAATTGCCGACCTATGTTCTTTGTTCGGCGGGATCGATTCAATGTGCCTTCTCCGCCGTCCAGCGCAGGTGCTCCTTGTAAATGCACCGGTCCGCCACTACTTTGATCCCGCTGGCTTCCGCGTGAGCAATCGCTTGCGGATGGACGACACCTTCCTGCAGCCACAGATATTTCGCGTCGATGGCAATCGCTTCTTCCACAATGCCAGGCACAAATTCTGGTGCGCGAAATACGTTCACCAGATCGACGGGAAAAGGAATTTCCGCGAGGCTTGGATAACAGTGCTCTCCTAGCACGTGGCCCAGCTTAGGATTGACAGGAACGATGCGATAGCCTCGCCGCTGCATCTGCGCCGAAACCCCATGGCTGGCCCGATGTGGCTTATCGGAAATACCGACGACGGCGACCACTTTCGCCTTTTCCAGAATCTCGTCGATCAATTCAGGTTCGTTCATCGCGCCTCAATGCGAATAACTTGTGCGTGTCGGCAAACAGCAGGTTCCCATTCGACTCGCCTACGGCTCGCTCAGGACAGGCTCTCGACTTCGGTCGCCGCGGCGACCTTCGCTCGGAATGACAAATCTATTTATAGACAGTGCCTAATCCAGGTCCTCAACCGGGCCAGCTGGATAATTCCCTTCTCGTCGCAATCGCAAAAATCCGCGGATAAACATGTCCAGATCGCCATTCAGCACGCGATCGACATCTCCCGTCTCGACACGCGTTCGCAAGTCTTTCACCATCCGATACGGCTGCATCACATAGGAGCGAATCTGAGACCCAAAATTGATCTCCAGTTTCGCATCTTCAATCTTGCGAGAAACCGCGCGCTGTTTCTCCAACTCATATTCATACAGCCGAGAGCGCAGCATCTTCATCGCCTTCTCCCGGTTTTTATGTTGCGAGCGTTCGTTCTGGCAGGAAACGACAATTCCAGTCGAAAGATGCGTCATGCGAACGGCCGAATCCGTCGTGTTCACATGCTGTCCGCCTTTGCCGCCGGAGCGATACGTATCGATGCGCAAATCTTCCGGCTTGATGTCGATTTCGATCGAGTCGTCGATCTCCGGAGAAACGAACACGCTGGCAAAGGAAGTATGGCGGCGCTTGGCGGAATCGAAGGGAGAAATCCGCACCAGCCGATGCACGCCCGTCTCGCCGGAAAGCAAGCCATAAGCGTAGTCACCAGCGATTGTGAACGTGGTGGACTTGATGCCGGCTTCCTCGCCCGCCTGATAGTCGTTGATCTCGGTTTTGAAATGCTGCTGCTCCGCCCAACGGAGATACATTCGCATCAGCATCTCGGCCCAGTCTTGCGATTCCGTTCCACCCGCTCCGGGATGCACCGTCACGATTGCATTCAGCGGGTCGGTCTCTTCTGAGAGCATGGTGCGGGATTCCAGGTCCTCGGAGAACTTCCGCAGGCCTTCAATCTCTCGCAGCAGGTCCGGCTCGACCTGCTCGCCTTCGCGGGCCAACTCAAAATACGCCGAAATGTCCTCTCTGCGGCGGCGCAGTTCTGTGTCGTCGGCAAGCAGCGATTCCAGCCGCTTTCGCTCCCGCATCAGCGGTTGCGAGGCGGCGGGGTTGGCCCAGATTGCTGGGTCGGCTACCTTTTGTTCGATAGTGGCAAGTTCCTTGCGCAGGCGATCCGCGTCAAAGATACTCCTGCAGATCGCGAACTTTTTGCTCTACGGGATTGTAGGCAAACTCTAAATCATTGAGCATTTGCGGATCAGTCTTGAAAATGGATTTTAGTTCCATGGCGATGGCTGTTCTGGACGGCGCCATCGACAGCGAGAACTATTGCGATTATGGCACAGAGCCAGGCGAACAAATCGCCGTGGCGGGTATAAAAGGTCTCATGCGACAAATAATTGAAATGCGCCGGCAGCGAAGTCTCGAGATGGCGCGGCGCGCTTTCGACTACCTGCCCGTAGGGATCGATGACAGATGTGACTCCGCTATTGGTATCGATCAACAGCCATCGATCGTTTTCAATCGCGCGCATTCGGCTCATGTTCAAGTGCTGCCAGGGCGCGCTGGTGTCTCCGTACCAGCCGTCGTCGGAAATGTTTACCAGCACATCCGCACCCATCTTCACAAATTGACTTACCTCATCCGCGAAGATGGACTCATAACAAATAAAAACGCCGTAGCGGTGTCCGCCTGCTGCAAAAATTACGCGACGCGCGCCCGGCGTCATATGTCCTACCTGCTCGGTCAGCGAACCGGCAAACGACAACAATTGCGGGAACGGCGTGTATTCGCCGAACGGGACCAGATGCATTTTGTCGTAGCGACCGACAAAAGTCCCATCGGAAGCTACAAATGCGGCTGAATTGTAAGTTGCGGTTTCCGACTGTCCTGGCTCACGCTCGACAGCAATATCACCGACGATCATGGGAGCGTGCGCGTCCTCGGCCAGCGCTGAGACCCAATGGCGAAATCGGGGGTCGGCATCTATAAACGGCGCCGGCGATTCCGGCCACACGATTAGATTGATTTTAGGACGCGTAGATTTGCACTCCGGTTCGACCTCCGAACCATGCGGTATCGGCAGCCCCGCATAATAAGGGCTGCACACCTTTTCGCTCAATGCGGCAAAGTGCTGCATGTGCTTGTCGAACACATCGCCTACCCAGTCGTTGCCGCCGCTCACATCCAGATTCGGTTGCAACAACATGGCGTTGGCGTGGGTGGACTCCGGCGTGGCGCGAAGACTGTATCCCTGCGACAAACCCACGACCGCTGCAATAGCCAGAATTGACGGGACCAGGCGCGCCCGCCATCCGCGAAAGAGAAAGAAGCTGGCAATGGCGCAGTTCCCCGCCATCAACGCAAACGAAATTCCGTAGGTGCCGGTCCAAGGAGCGATCCGCGTCAGCAGCAAATTGTCTACCTGTGAATCGCCGAGCTGATTCCACGGAAAGCTGGTGATATGCGCGCAGGCCAATTCGACGGCAGTCCACAACGCGGGTATCAGCGCGAGCGTCCAGGCGGTTCTCCCGGTAGCTCGCTGGCAAAGGCTGACGAGAAATGCGAACAGCGCAAAGTAGAGCCCAAGATATAGGCAGAAGAGCACCAGCAGGACACTGGCCTCCAGCGCAGAGAGGTTCCCGTACGCCTGCATTGTGGATTCTATCCAGTAACAGGTGCCGGCATACCATAGGATCCCGCAGAAGTAGCCAACCAACGTGTTCTGCGCCACGCGCGTCCATCCAAAACTCGACCGTGACGACAGCAGCGCAATCAGCAGAGGAATGAATGCGATCCAGGCCAGCGCAGCGCGCCAGTGGGGCAACGGACCCGCCACGGGGAACGGCAGCACCAGCAGGATTCCGCTTTCCGCCGCGAGCACCCAGCTCAACTTCGATCCAGCGCGCATCGGGTGCAGTCTAACATTTATCCGGCGAATACAAATTATTTATGGCTCCGAATTGTACCCACTTGGCGATGGCACCAGTTACACTCTTGAAATGCAGATTTTGCTGAAGGCCGTGGACTACCTGCTGGTGGCGATGTTCCTTATTGGTGGATTCGGTTCCGCTTTCGCGATCGCCATCAGTTTTGTCGAGGACATGCACGAGCTCTTCACCAAGGGTGAGTAAAGGTCCCCGTCCCGGAAAATTCCAAAATATGGCAACTCCAATATCATGGGAGATCGGTACTGTTTCAATGCAAGCCTGGACTGACAAATAGATCGACAGTCTTTTCAACCGTGAAGTTGCAGCAAGACAAGAAAACATGCCAGAGCAGACCGTTTCAGCGCCGCCTCCTCAAGATCGCGTCCGTATTGTGGTTGCATCCACCGTGATGCTTACCTTCATTTCTTTTTGGAGCGCGGCGGCGATCGTTCTCAACGACCTTGGGTCCTCCGCCTTCTACGCGGTTGGAATCGCGGAACAAGATTTTGGCAAATCCGCGCCCTGGATCGTGCTGGCGGTCATGTTGTTTTCCTTTGCGGTGCGGGCCGTTTACGTTGAAAGCTGTTCCATGTTCACGCGCGGCGGCGTCTATCGCATCGTGAAAGAGGGGCTGGGCGGCACCTTCGCTAAGGTAAGCGTTTCGGCGTTGATGTTCGATTACATCCTCACAGGCCCGGTCTCGGGAGTTTCGGCCGGCCAATACATCGTCGGGCTGCTCAACGAACTGATTCGAATGTGCGTGGCCCATCAAACCTTCGACGGTTTACTGCTGGCCACTCCCACCCGCGCCATGCAATTGCCGGTGGACGCCACGTCGGCTGTATTTGCTGTCATCGTCACCTTGTATTACTGGTGGTTGAACGTCAAAGGTATCGAGGCATCGAGCAAGCGCGCCGTCGACGTGATGAAAATCACCACCCTGATGGTTGTAATCATCATGGTTTGGGGCGTTTTTTCGGCCGTTTATAAAGGAGCGCACCTACCTCCTCTGCCAATACCATCGAATCTCACCTTTACCACCGACTCGTTCGGCTTTCTACAACACACTGGCCTGGCGAAGACCATTGGACTGTTCGGCATCCTGATGGCATTTGGACACACTGTTCTATGCATGAGCGGCGAAGAAACGCTGGCCCAGGTCAACCGTGAAATTGAGCATCCAAAGCTAAAAAATCTCAAACGCGCTGCTATCGTAATTGCCATCTACAGTTTCATTTTTACCGGCGGAGCTTCGCTGCTTGCTGTCATGCTGATCCCCGATCAGGTCCGTGTGCCCGTCTACGGCAATAATGTGATTGCCGGAATTGCCATGTACATGGTTGGTCCCATGGCGCTACGCGTGGCGTTTCGGATTTTTGTCGTGGTAGTTGGCTTTCTTATGCTTGCCGGCGCGATCAACACGTCCATCATTGGCTCAACCGGAGTGCTGATGCGCGTGGCCGAAGACGGCGTATTGCACGACTGGTTTCGCAAGCCGCAAAAGAAGTTCGGCACCCCTACGCGCATCATCAACCTGGTCACTATCCTGCAAATCGCAACTATCGTGTTGAGCCGCGGGAACATCATCGTGATCGGCGAAGCGTATGCCTTTGGCGTGATCTGGAGTTTCACCTTCAATGGCCTGGCTATGCTGGTGTTGCGATACCGCTACAAAGGCGAACGCGGCTGGAAAGTCCCGATCAATCTTCGTATTCGTGGAGTCGAACTTCCCATTGGACTTTTTTCCGTGTTCCTCGTTCTTTTTAGCACCGCAATCGTCAATCTGCTTACCAAGGAAGTTGCAACCATCAGCGGCGTTGCCTTTGCCGCGACTTTTTACATCCTTTTCACGATTTCAGAAAGAGACAATACCCGGCGCCATGCTCTGGCGGCGCGAGAGATGAAGGAGCACTTTCAGCTTGAAAATGACGACACCATCAGCCGACAGAGTCTGGGAATCCGCCCTGGCTGCATCGTCGTCACCATGCGCGACGTTCGATCCGCAAGCGCGCTCCGCTGGGCGCTTTCCCGCAGCTCTGAAAGCCAGGACGTTGTTCTGCTCACGGCCAGGCTGATGGGAGCAGGCGGCCCGGAATATATCGACGCCTCGAAGCTGGCTTTTACCGAGCACGAACAGATGATATTTACTCAGGCGGTTTCCGTTGCGGAAAGCTTTGGCCGCCATATCTCCCTGCTGGTGGTGCCGGCGGGCGACACCTTTTCCGCGTTGGTCCAAACGGCAATTTCGCTAGAAGCTGCAACCGTTGTCGCTGGCCTTTCCACGCGAATGACTGCGGAAGACCAGGCATTTTATTCTGGCCGCGCGTGGGAAGCACTACCTGAGCCTAAGCGGCAATTCACTTTCTACGTCGTCATGCCGGATGGCACGGCAAAATCCTTCCATATAGGACCGCACGCCCCGGCCCTGCAACCGCAGGATGTGGAGTTAGTTCACCAGTTATGGCTAAGATTCCGCAGCGATCCTTCGATGAAGGAACTGCACCACAGCGACATCGTCACCTATGCGCTGCATCGGCTGGCGGTGGAGTATAGGTT